>CAYHRZ010000609.1:0-3293 GCA_964359125.1 uncultured Klebsiella sp.
TCCCGGTGGGGATCCTCGACGAGGCCGGCACGCCGCACCTCTACGTGGCGGCCGAGGGGCTGGTGCTGGGGCGCCGGACGGCTTGCCTCGCCACTAAGGGGTTCCCGAGCAGTCGTAGTCCACGTCGTAGAGGTACTGCGCGTCGCCCACCGTGTCGTACTCGACGTAGCGCACCAGGTCGAGGTCCTCGTCGTAGGCCCAGGTGTGCGAGATGTACGGGTTCCCCTCGGTGTCGTACCACTGGTCGGCCACCAGGAGGTCGTCGGCGTCGTAGGTGTAGGCCTGCCGCAGCACGAGAACGCCGTCGTCGCCCACCGCCGAGTACGTGAGTCGGTTGCCCCGGGCGTCGTAGGTGTAGGCCCAGTCGCTGTCGAGCACGCCGTCGTCGCCGTAGTCCACCTGCTGCGTGAGCACGTGGCCGTCGGCGTCGTAGGTGTAGGTCACCCGGGTGTCGACCGCACCGTCGAGGCCGTAGTCCAGAGTCCAGTCGAGCAGGTTCCCGTCGGCGTCGTAGCCAAACGCGTAGCCGTAGTCCTCGTAGGCGTAGCCCCAGGCGTCGACCAGGCCGTCGTAGTCCCAGCCCTCGGCGAGCAGGCGGTCGTCGTCGTCCCAGGCGTACGACACCGTCAACTCCACGCTGCCGTCGGCGAGCAGGTCGGTGGCCTCGCTGGTGGGGCGCAGCGCGTCGTCGTACGTGTACGACAGCGACTCGTCGACCACGCCGTCGGTCTCGTCGCCGTAGCCGTCGTACTCGGTGAGCAACAGTTCCTCGCTGGCGCCGTAGCTGTGGAACCACTGGTAGTTGCTCGCGTGGGTGCTCCAGGCCGACTCGAACGTGAGCACGTTGTCGTGGCTGTCGTAGGTGTAGGTGTCGGTCACGTCCACCACGCCGTCGGCCTCGAGGTCGGCCGCGCGCTCGAGCAAGTTCTCCGGCGCGTCGTAGGTGTAGGTGGTGTGGGTGGTCTCCACGCCGTCGCCGTCGAGGTAGGCCTCGAGCACGAGGTCCCCGGCGGGGTTCACCTGCGAGCGGTAGCCCCGCTGGTAGTTGCCGCTGGCGTAGGTGTCGTACATCACGGTGACGACGCAGAGCGCCTTGCTGCCCTCGTGGTCGTCGGGGTCGCCGGTGTCGACCAGGGGGGCGGTGTCGACCGGCGGGGCAGTGTCGACCGGGGCGGCGGTGTCGCGAGGGTCGTCCGGATTGGCGCTGTCGACAGCGGGCACGGCGGAGTCGACGGCGTGGTCGACCGCCGGGTCGCCCGGTGACGACGGCGGCGCCGATGTCGAACAGGCAGCCAGGAGGAGCAGCGGGGACAGCACCGCGTCAAGGTACCCGCTTTGGAACCCGCCAGCCCGGCGGCCGGGTGTCGGCCCCGGGGCGGGCCACACGCGTCGCGCTCGGCGTGGTCGCCCCGCCGCCGCTTCCCAGATAGTGCATCTGCCGACGACACCTCTTCCATGGCGACCCGAGCCGCATGAACGACGCACCCCAAGCACCGTCGACGGCCGGTGAGCTCGACGCCCCCGCAGCGACCGCCGCGCTCACGAGCGTGGAACTGTTCACCGGTGGGGGCGGGCTCGCCCTCGGAACCCACGCCGCCGGGTTCGTGCACCGGGCTCTCTTCGAGCGCAACCGAGACGCATGCGCGACGATCAGGCTGAACGCGGCGGCAGGCTGCGCCCTGGGCATCGACCACTGGCGGGTTCACGAGGGCGACGTCCGCAGCGTGGATTTCGGCCCCCTAGGCCCGGTGGACCTCGTCGCGGGGGGCCCCCCCTGCCAGCCCTTCAGTCTCGGCGGGAAGCACGCCGCCTACGCCGATCCCCGCAACATGATCCCCGAGTTCTGCCGCGCCGTCCGCGAGTTGCGCCCCCGCGCGTTCATCATGGAGAACGTCCGCGGACTGACCCGGGCGACCTTTGCACCCTACTTCGCCTACGTCCTGCGGCAGTTGTCCCACCCCGACGCGCCGCCCACCCCCCGGGAGGCCTGGGACGAGCACGACGCGCGCCTGCAGGGGCTCGGCGCGACGTCGGCGAGCTACCGCATTCACGCGGCGGTGCTGAACGCCGCCGACTACGGGGTCCCCCAACAACGACACCGCGTCTTCGTGGTGGGCTTCCGCGCCGACAACGCGCCCGAGTTCGCCTTCCCAGAGCCGACTCACTCCAGGGCGGCCCTCTGGCACGCCCAGTGGGTTTCGGGCGAGTACTGGTCGCGCCACGGGCTGACGCGACCCGCTGTCCCGGCGCCGGCGCCCCCCGGCACGGGCAACCCCGCCCGGCTGCCCTGGCTCACCCTGCGCGACGCGATCGGCGACCTCCCGGCACCATCGGAGCGGGCCAGCGCGTTCAACCACCGGCTGGTCCCCGGGGCGCGGGCGTACCCGGGTCACACCGGCAGCCCGGTCGACCAACCGTCGAAGGCGCTCAAGGCCGGCGTGCACGGTGTTCCCGGCGGGGAGAACACCGTCCTGTTCCCCTCGGGCGAGCTCCGTTACCTCACGGTCCGCGAGGCGGCCCGGGTCCAGACCTTTCCCGACTCCTGGCAGCTCCAAGGCGCGTGGTCCGAGGCGATGAGGCAGATTGGCAACGCAGTCCCCGTGCGACTTGCCGCGGCGGTCGCGCAAGCAGTTGCGAGCAAGCTTGGGGTGTCGGGGTGATGCCTCGAGCGGAGCACGCCGAGTTCAATCCCCTCGACTACGACAACCTCGCCCGAACCTGCGTAGAAGAACTGATGCGCAGGGGGCCGTGGCGCCTCGAAGACTCGACCGCCACCACCTTCGACGGGGCCGGCGTCTACGCTCTGTTCTACGAGGGATCGTTCGCGCCCTACGCGTCGCTTCGATCTCCGGACGCCCTTCGTCCCATCTACGTGGGCAAGGCCGTGCCACCCGGCGGGCGGAAGGGCAGGGGTCGACCGGGGCCGAACCGCGCACTCTGGGGGCGGCTTGCCGAGCATCGCGAGTCGATCACGGCAGCGCACTCCAGCCTGAACACTGCCGACTTCCTCGTGAGGTACCTCGTCGTGACGCCGCTCTGGATCAGCATGGCGGAGGGACTGCTCATCGATGAATTTCAGCCCGCGTGGAACGTGTGCCTTGAAGGGTTCGGGAACCACGACCCCGGGGGGGGAAGGCACGCGGGTGAAATCCCGTGGTGGGACGCGATGCACGGGGGCCGTCCCTGGGCCGCCCGCCTGAGGCAAACCCGCTCCCAGGACCACGCCCTGCGGCGATTGGCGGAGTTCCTGCGGTGAGTCTCGTGAGCTGGCGTCGCACCTCCTCACAGCGTGC
>CAYHRZ010000610.1:0-3288 GCA_964359125.1 uncultured Klebsiella sp.
GCCCACCACCACGGCGTCGTAGCAGTCACCGTCGACGTCGCCCCCGCCGGCCACCGACCAGGCGAAGTTGGCGGCAGCGGTGGCGCCGTTGATGGCGGTCGCCGCGGTGGAGGAGAACCCGCTGGCGCTGCCGTGGTGTACCTGCACCCGGCCCTCGTAGGTGAGCAGGACGGAGCCGCTGTAGTAGGGCGCGCCGACGACGATGTCGTCGAAGCTGTCGCCGTTGACGTCACCGGCGTAGGCCAGCGACTCGCCGAGGTAGGCGGAGTTGGTGCTGCCGGTGAAGGAACTGGGGCTGGTCTCGACGCCGCCCGCTGCCCCCTCGTAGAGGTACACGCGCCCCTTCGCGGACGACTGCCCGGGGGACCCGACCACGAGGTCGTCGTATCCGTCGCCCGTGGCGTCGCCGGCCATGGCGAGGGCGTAGCCGAAGCGTTGCCCGCTGCCGCCGTCGATCGCGGTGTTGGCCGTGGTCGAGACGCCGCTCGACGATCCGTGGAACACCAGGACGTCGCCGTCGAAGGTGCAGGAAATGGCCACGTCGTCGTAGCCGTCGTCGTCGACGTCGCCGCCCCCGGCGACGCGGTTGCCGCAGAACGACAGCCCCGAGCCCGAGAGCGTGCTCGTGGCTGTGGTGGCGAGGCCCGAGGCGCCGCCGTGGAACACGTAGGCGCGGCCGGCCAGTGTGGACGCGCGGGGCGCGCCCACGAGGAGGTCCTCGTAGCCGTCGGCGTCGACGTCGCCCGCGCTGCTGATCACGATGCCGAACTCCGAGCCCGACGACGGGCCCGCCAGCGTGGCCGACGCGGTGGTCAGCACGGGGTCGACCTCGATCGGGTAGGTGGCGCCGTGGTCGTCGACCACGATCGTCAGCGCGGTCTCGGTCGGCGCGAACCAGGCGGGGAGGGGGTCGCCGTCGGCGTCGAAGGCGAGCAGACCGGTGTAGTCGTAGAGGCGGCCGTCGGCGCCGAGGAAGGTGACCGCGTCGACATCGACGGCGAGGAGCTCCAGGCCTTCGAGGTCGAGTGTGAAGGCGAGGACGGCGCCGCCCGGTGGCGACGACTGCACGGTGAAGCCGTGTTCGAGCCCCTCGGGCACACCTGCCCACCACTCGGTGACCGTGTCGTGGACGTACTCCAGGCGCCGGAGCGGCTGGCCCGCGGGGTCCAGCAGGCCGGCCAGGGCGTCGCCGAGCGCGGGGGCGGCGGCGTCGAACGGGCGCTCGTCGCCCAGGCGGCCCCAGGACCCGAGGCCCAGGCCCAACGTGCCGGTGCCGTCGCGCATGCCTGCGTCGTCGAAGCGCGCGGTGAAGTCCATCCCGGGGAAGTGGGCGACGAAGGCGTCGTCGCGGGCGGTGATCTCGTGGTTGACAGCGGCGAAGCGTGGAGCGGTGGTGCGTGACCAGTCGCTCGGCGCTGCGGCCGCGGCGCTGGCGTGTACGCCGGCGGGGCTCGGGGGTTCGACGGGTGCGCAGGACGCCAACCACAACACCGGGGACAGCACGAGCATCGGGGCATGGTAGCCCAATCCGGCGGCAGGGTGGCTGGCGGTTGCGGCCGCCCGCCCCGAAGCTACCGTACTTCCAGCGGGATCCGGCGGAGTTCCGTCAG
The DNA here is from genome assembly GCA_964359125.1 of uncultured Klebsiella sp. Taxonomy (GTDB): domain Bacteria; phylum Myxococcota_A; class UBA796; order UBA796; family SXON01; genus SXON01. Next base: position 1,611 of record CAYHRZ010000610.1, read on the forward strand.
CTTGCCGTCGCGCCGGGCGCGGACGACCAGGGCGCCCGCGCCGGCGGCACCCTTCGCGGTGGGCGTGAAGCTGCCGGTCCACTCGCGCTTGGTGCCGGCGGCGAGCCGGTCGTCGCGGGTGGTGCGCCAGGGCGGGGTGCTTTCCACCGTGCGCGCCAGCTCGAACCCCTGCGGCGGTGCCAGCTCTTTCCCTGCCGCGTCGAGCAGCACCACCTCGATGGCGTAGTGTTTGAAGGGGTTGCCGGTGGGCACGCTGTGACCGGCACCGCTGTTGAGTAGCGTGAGGGTGACCGGCAGCGGCTGCCCGCGTTGCACCACGCTGCTGGGGACGGTGACCAGCGTCGTGAGCGCACGGTCAAGCGTGGTGGGGCTGGCGTGGGCCGCCACGGTGGCGGTGACCCCGGGCTGGGTGCTCCCCGCCACCGGCGCCATGTGACAGTCGGCGCACTGCACGCCTGCCTGCTTGTAGGCAGACAGTTCCCACTCGCCGTAGGTGTCGTAAAAGGGGCGATCGGCCCCGGGCCACGTGAGCTGGTGACAGGTGGCGCACAGCGCGCCGCTGCGCAATTCCTCGCTCTTCACCAGCGGGTGCGGCGCCTTGTCGGTGGCGTAGGTTCCGAGCACCTTGCCGTCGCGCACGTGGCAGGCCACGCAGCTCACCCCCTCCGACATCAGCGTGGCGTCGAACGAGGGGTTTGGCTCCAGGCGGGGGCGCGTGAGGTCCCCGTCGAGGTAGCCGTTGGCGAGCTGGTCGTGTTGGGTCGCGACCGGGAGGTGACAGGAGAGGCAGGTGGTGGAGCGCCCCGCCGCCGCGTAGGCGGCCTGGAAAACCGGGTCCTTCCACGCCGAGGCGTGGGCGCTCTGCGTCCACGTGTCGTGCGCCGTCCAGTGACAGGCGTTGCAGCTCTGCGCGGAGAGCGACGCCACGCCGTTCGGGAGCCGGTCGATCACCACCGGGAGGGTGCCGGAAAACAGCGCGGGCGCGGGCTCGGCGGGCGGCAACTCGACGGGGGCGGCGACTTCGGGCGGCGGCGCCTCGGCCTGCATCGCCTTCTTCCCGCGGGCCAGGGCGAAGCCCGCGCCTAGCAGTGGTAGTGTCGCGACAACGACCCAGCGGAGGGGGTGAGACATGCTGCGGGGCTACCAGAGCACGGGGTTGGTCGTCGCCCCCCACCAGGACCCTGTGAGCCGGCTGCTGCTCGTGGTGCGCCCGGTGGTGGCGTCGATGACGATCGCCTCGTTGCCCGATGTGAACCCGTAGAGGGAGCCGTAGGCGTAGCCGAGGGCGTACACGCCACTGCTGCCGATGGCACCGAGGCGGGTGGCCGTCCCCGTGCTGGGGTCGATGCGGACGAGGTCGGCGGAGCCGCCGCCCTGCACCGACCAGTAGAGGTAGCCGTCGGGCAGGCCCACGATGTCGCCACTGCTGGTGTAGTCGTTGCGGCCGATGCGGGTCGTCCGGCCGGTGCTGGTGTCGACCGCCACCACCTGGCTGTCGCCCGCGGCCACGAGCGTGCCGTCGCTCACGAAGGTGAGCGCGTTGTAGCTCGCGTCGAGGGTGGCCACGTGGGTGACGGCGGCAGTGGCGGGCGTCACCCGGTACAGCTCGTCGTAGGCCACGCCGTACATGCGTCCGGTGAGGTCGATGGCGATGTCGGTCATGTCGGTGACCCGCACG
>CAYHRZ010000611.1:0-3281 GCA_964359125.1 uncultured Klebsiella sp.
GGATCGAGGACGTGGTGGCCGCCGTGTAAGCGCAGTCCAGCTCCCCCCTCTACGCCCTGCTCAAGCGGGAAGACGAGAAATACGTCACCGAGGCAGCGTACGACAACCCCAAGTTTGTCGAGGATCTCGCCCGGGACGTAGTGATCGCCGTGCGCGCCCTGCCCGGCGTCTCGTGGCTGCGGGTGCAGGCCGAGAACCAGGAGTCGATCCACAACCACGCCGCCTACGCGGAGATCACCTGGCCGCCAGGATCGCGCCAGGAGTGAAGCGAGCCCTTGCGCGGCCGATGAGGCTCCGGCACCATCGGCCGCTCATGCGCACCACCTGGACTTGGAAGAGCCCGCACCTCGACATCGACATGTCGGTGGGTCGTTGGGGCTACGGCGGCAAGCCGTTCTTGTTGTTTCCCACCGGCGGCGCCGACTTCCTCGACGTGGAGCGCTTCCGCCTGGTCGACGCGCTGTCCCCCCTCTGGGAAACCGGCAGGATCAAGCTCTACAGCGTCGACAGTGCCTGTCGCCGCGGCTGGCTCGCCGACATCGCGCCCCACCAGAAGGTGCAGTGGCAGGCCCGCTACTCGCGCTTCGTAGAGACAGAGGTGTTCCCGCTCCTCGAGTACGACGCCGGCCCCCAGGAGGTGGGGGTAGGCGGCATCTCGCTGGGCGCCTACCAGGCCTGGACAACCGCCACCCGCCGCCCGGACCGGGTGGACCTCTGCGTGGGCCTGAGCGGCACCTACCTCATGGGCCGGCGCCTGGAGGGTCACTGGGACGAGGACTGGTACTTCCACGACCCGGTGCAGTTCGTCCCGGGGCTGTCCGGCGAGCCGCTGTCGCAGCTCCAACGCAGCCAGTTCGTCCTCGGCCTCGGCGAGCGTTACGATAACCCCTACTACACCGACGTGGCCGCGGGGGTAGGGGGGCGGGCGGGCGCGAAGCTGACACAGCTACGGTGGAAAGCGCCGGCCGGCCACGACTGGCCCACCTGGCGCACGATGTTCCCGGCGATCCTCGACCACCTCGTGCCTGTGCCTACCCAGACCGCTCCGGGGCTTCCAGCCAGCGCCTCGTGAACAACATCACCACCGGGGCCGCCAGCGTGCAGGCGCCGATGAGCAGCCACATCGTCTGCGGGTCCCTCGGCCCCGCCGCCGGGCAGTAGATCGCCAGCATGTAGCCGGAGATGATGCCCGCGAAGGGCTTGGCGAGGAACATCGGGACCTCGGACAGGCCCATGTAGGACGATTCGCGGCCCCGCGGCGCGATGGTCGCGGTGTACTCGTAGAGCCGGGGCGACCAGAGGATCTCGCCGATCGACAGGGTGACGATGAACACCACGCTGGCGGCCACCGTGGTCGACACCGCCATCGCGAACACCGAGAGCGCCGAGATGATCGAGCCAAACACGATCACCGGGTAGGGCTTGAGGTTCCGGGTGAGCGCCGTCGCGAACGGCGCGAGCACGATCACCATCGCCGGGTTGATCGACCAGTACCAGGCGAAGGCGAAGTCGTCGCCGAAGCTGCGGAGCGCGTACTTGGGCCACGTGAGGTGGGCGTGCTGGAAGATGAGCCGTACCATGGTCAACAGCGCCACAAACGCCATGAACACCCAGAAGGTGCGCTCCGACACCACCTCGCGGGCGATCGACAGCGGGTTGCGACTGGCCGACGCGGGGACCGGTTGGGCGCCGGGGGGCGACTCGCGCAGGCAGAGCGCGAGCAGCACGTTCACGGTCGAGCAGGCCCCACCAACCAGGAAGATGGCCTGGGCCGAGGAGAACTGCCAGCCGAGCACGGTGACCCCGCCCTTGAACCACTCCCGGAAGTTGGTGATGATCGGGCCCTGCGCGAAGGAGCCCAGGTTCATCACCACGTAGTAGAGCGAGAACGCGAAGGCGACGGCGGCTGGCGCGGCGTAGCCCCGGATCGCGCCGTTCATCGTCGGCTTCATCGAGGCCACGCCCCACACCCCGAGGGCTAACGCGAGGTACACCCCGCCAAGTCCAGGGGTGAAGGCGATGAGCAGGCGTCCCACGGCGGTGGAGAGGGCCGCGACGAGGAGCGCGCGGCGCACGCCCATGGCATCGGCGATGAACCCCGCCACGAACACGCAAATCGAGATCGCAGTGGTCCAGGTGGCGGTGACCCCGCCGGCCGCCTCGTCCGACAACGAGAAGTCGTCGGTGAGGAACAGCGCCAGCATCGTGTACATCGTGAAGTACCCGACGCTCTCGAGGAACTTCATCAGGTAGACGATCCACAACTCGCGGGGTGATCCTGCGAGCGCGCGCAGGTCGACAAGGACGGACGCGGTGGCCATCGGCGCTGCTATTCCGACGGCGTAGCTGCGACGCCCCGGGCCTGTCGACGGCTGCGCGGGTACGCACACCTCGTCGTGGTTTCTCGCACCCCGCATCCGGCAAAAGGCCGCCGGCAATACGGCACGGCGCTTGCATGAGGGGAGCCAACCCGAGATCCGTGCCATGACCGATCGCCTGTCCCCCGATATCGACGAGATCCTCGCTACCCACCACGCGCTCCTCCGCCGCGAGATCCCCCGCCTGTCCGCGGCCTGGAAAGCGATCGGCGCCCCGAAGGCACTGACCGAGCCGTGGGCGCAGCTTTTGGAGGTGCTGCTGCCGCACATGGACAAGGAGGAGGTGATCCTCTTCCCGATGATCCGCGCCATGGACGCGGGCGATGCGCCGCTGGGCTGCGGCGTCGACGCGCCCATCAAGCAGATGGACTACGAGCACGACTGCATCACCACGCTGGAGGGCTGCCTCCGCAATGCCTCGGTGCTGGCGGGCCCGCACGAGGGCGACCTGCTGGCCATGCTCGACGACCTCGCCGTCCACGCGCGGCGCGAGAGCGACGACCTCTTCCCCCGCGCCAGCGCCCGCGCCCGCGCCTTGCTCGAGGGCGTGAGCGACCGCGTTGACGACGACGAGGCGCCCACGCCCGCCAAGCCCGACTTCCGCCTGCCGGAGGGCACCCGCCTCGTCCGTGACACGCGGGGACGCTGCAACACCTGCATGGCCGACGTGCCCGCCCGGGTGGTGCGCGACGACGAGGAGGCTCGGCTGGAGAAACTCTGTCCCGAGCACGGCATCACCACGCAGTTGATGTCACACGCACCGGACAGCTGGGAGCGGCTGGACCGGTTCTACTTCGCGGTGAACGGCGAGAACTACCCCCAGCGCGACTACATCGTGCGCATGACGGAGAAGTGCAACCTCGACTGTCCGATTTGCCTCGCCCGGGCGAACACCCACGACAC
>CAYHRZ010000612.1:0-3261 GCA_964359125.1 uncultured Klebsiella sp.
TCCGGGGCCCCGGGGTAAATCGCCGGGTTCTGGTCGTTGCAGTCGCCGTCTTCGCTGGTGTAGCCGTCGCCGTCGGCGTCGGGCGGCGGGACCACCGCGCCGAAGAAGGTGGGGCTGAGCACGACGTGCTCCAGGCCGTCTTCGGTGCCACCGGCGCCGTAGTCCTCGTAGCCGTCGTCGCAGTTGGCCTCGCCCCACCAGCGAGTGCCGTCGAGCACGAGGTGGGGGATGAAGAAGCCGTTGACATCGGCCGCCGGCACGGTGACCGCGTACTCGCCGGCGGTCACCCGGCTCGCCGTCCACGCCACGTCGCTCACGCCGTGGACCACGACCTCCAGCACCTCCACGTCGTGGTTCTCGGGGAAGGTGACGGTGACGGTGACGTCGCCGTCGGCGGCGGTGTAGGCGTCGAGCGCCTCGCCCATCGTGAGCGCGGCCCCGCTGGCGACCGCGTAGTCCACCCGGACCGGCAGTTGCGGCCCGGTGGTGAGGTAGGTCTTGCGGTTCACGAAGGCCTCGTAGATCGCGTTGCGGTCGAAGGCCGCGCCCTCGTCGAGCACCACCACCGTGAGCGCCCCCGCGTACCAGTGCTCGGTGCGGATGCTGTCGAGGCCGCACACGGCGCCGGGGTGGGTGTCGTGGTTGTCGGTGCCTCCGGCCAGGCCGAGGCGCAGGCCGCCTTCCAGCGCGCTGAGCACCGAGCCCGCCTCCGTCCAGCCCGACCAGGGCGGATCCCAGGCCCAGGAGCTGTCCATGGAACTGCCGTGCTCGGACCAGGCTTCTACGGCGGGTGCCCACGCGGGGTCGTTGCAGGACCAGTCGGTGGCCATCGGCTTCTTCACGCCGGGGTGGTGCGGGATGAGCAGCGCGGGACCGTACTTCCCGGTGACGCCCTCCATGAAGTCGGTGATGGCGCCGCAGTCGGCCACCTCGTTGTCGTTCACGGTGGAGCCGTACATGTCGGGGATCGCCAGCCCCGCCAGGGTGTCGTAGTCGCCAAACATCAAGAGCGACTTGTGACCGAGTTGCCGCCCGCCGGACTCGAAGAAGATCTCGGCGCCCGGGAGGGTGACCAGGCCCTGCCCGTCCATGTCGTTGATCGCCTGGAACACGCTGTCCAGCAAGGCCTCGTCGGGGCTGCCCGCGCCGCTGTTGTTGACGTGGTCCACCGTGGCCACGAAGTCGAGTTGGTTCACGAGGGCCGTGGTGAGGAAATCGGCGAAGGCGCCACAACTGCCCGAGGAGCAACTGCCGATGTCGGAGCTGCCGCCGTCGCCCGAGGCGCCGGTGTGGCTGTGGATGTCGCCGAAGTAGAAGGCCTTGCCATCGAAACTGTCGGCGGCAAAGGCTGGATTTAGGAAGGGGAGGATGAACATGTGGAGTTGCCGGCGGCACTATAGCCGGCCGATACGCGCGTGGCTTGTCTGGCGGGGCGAGGCGGTGGTGGCCCGCGGCGTCGCGGCCTCCCGGGCGCCGCCGTCGGCGCGATAAGCCCACCCCCTTGTTCACCCTCCTCCTCGCCTGCGCCCTGCGCGACGTCATGCCCGGCCCACCGGCGTTGCGGCCGGTGGAGCGCGCGGCCCTGGAGCCCGCGGCCGGGGCGTCGTTGGCCACTGGCGAGGCGGTGGCGTACACGTCGTTACCGCGGGTGCGCTTCCCGGTGCCGCCGGTGCAGGTGTTCGGCCTGCGCTACGACCTCGACATCGTGGCGGTGAGCGACCACCCCGACTTCGTGATGCACGAGCTGGCGCGCGTGGTCACCGACCTGGGCCCCACCTGGATCGCCAAGGACTCGGGCACCGACCGCGAGCAGTGCGTGGTCACGCCGCTGCCGGACCACGCCTCGTGGGCGGCGGAGGTGCCGGTCAAGCGTGTCCACGGGCCGGTCGCCGTGGTGGACCAGAGCACGCCCGGGCGACTCGACCTCCGCGCCGACTACGAGAACTGCCGAGGATCGAAGGTGTCGCTGAGCTACCGGGGCCCCGCGCCCACGGCGCCCGCGTCACCGCGCAACGGCAACACCATGGGTCACAGCCGCGGCGTGGTGGCGGCGCTGCTGGACCTCTACCAGTTCCGCAGCGGGGGGCGGGCCGCCCTCGAGATCGACGGTGAACGCCGGAAGATTGTCCCGTTGCTCGGCGTGTCGCCACAGTTGTACGCCCTGTCGCAAGTCCAGGGTGGTTTCGCGGTGGTCAACGCGGCGTTGCGCTCGACGGAGGCGGGTTTCGAGCTCACCCGGCCCGGGGAGGGAGCGTGGCCGACCGCGTCGACCGAGGACTGGCGCGTGGTCGACCACGGCTGGGTGGAGCGCGCCAACCCGGTCGCGACGCTCTTGTACCACTTCGTAGAAGGGGAACTGGACCGGGTGCGGGTGACCCAGGGCGGCACGACCCTCACCGAGGTGGTGTTCTCGCCGCGGCTGCCCGACGTCCGCCGCAGTTTCGCCGGACGGTCCCACAGCCGCTTCGCGGTCGACGTCAACGGCCAGCGCGGCCACGGCGAGGGCACGGTTGAGGCCTGGTGGGAGGGCGACGAGGTGCGCCTGTCGCTGCGCCCGGGGTCGCCCCGGTGGTTCGCCGACCGGCCCATGGACGGCCGCATTCGTTACGCCGACGGCGAGGCCTTCCTCGTGATGGAGAGAGTGAATGTTGAAGATCGCTGACCGAGAGTTCTCGTCCAGGCTGGTGCTTGGAACCGGGAAGTACCCCGATTTCGAGACCATGCGCGCCTGTCACCTGGCGTCCGGGACCGAGATGGTGACCCTGGCCATCCGGCGGGTGGACCTGTCTGCCCCGCGGGGGCAGAACATCATGGAGTTCATCGACCGGTCGAAGGTCCACGTGCTGCCCAACACCGCTGGCTGCTACACGGCGGAGGAGGCGGTGCTCACCTCGCGCCTGGCGCGGGAGTTGCTCGGCACGCCCTGGGTGAAGCTGGAAGTGATCGGCGACCCCGACACCCTGTTTCCCTGCGCCGAGGGCACGCTGGAAGCCGCGCGGGTGCTGGTGCGCGAGGGCTTCGTGGTGCTGCCCTACGTGAGCGACGACCCGGTGCTCTGCAAGCGCCTGGCCGAGATCGGCTGCGCGGCGGTGATGCCGCTGGCGGCGCCCATCGGCTCAGGGCTCGGCATCCGCAACCCCTACAACCTGCGGATCATCCTGGAGCAGGCGAAGGTGCCGGTGATCGTCGACGCCGGCGTGGGCACCGCGAGCGACGTGGCCCTGGCGATGGAGCTCGGGGTCGACGCCGTGTTGCTCAACA
>CAYHRZ010000613.1:0-3259 GCA_964359125.1 uncultured Klebsiella sp.
AAGGTGTCGCCATGCTGCTTGCCGAGCTTCGCCTCGATGCCGCGAATCGCCATGTTCATCCGGGCCATGCGCCAGGTGGTGGCGTTGCTCTCCTGCCCGTACACCGTCACCGCGTCGCGACGGCCGCCATGCGCGTCGATGAACTTGACCGACTGGACGAACATGCCGCCCGACCCGGAGCACGGGTCGTACACCCGCCCCGAGTAGGGCTCCAGCATCTCCACGAGGACGCGCACCACGCTCGACGGCGTGTAGAACTCGCCGCCGCCGCGCCCCTCCGCCGATGCGAAGCGCGAGAGGAAGTACTCGTACACCCGCCCGAGCGTGTCTTTCTCGCGGTGCGCGGCCGTGCCGAGCCCGATGCCCGACATCAGGTCGATCAGCTCGCCGAGCTTGTGCTTGTCCAGCGCGGGCAGGGCGTAGACCTTCGGCAAGGCACCCTTCAGCGCGGGGTTGTCCGCCTCGATCGCGTCCATCGCGTCGTCGAGCGCCTTGCCGATGGTGGGCTGGCGCGCCTGGGCCTGGAGCGCCGACCACCGCGCCACCTCGGGCACCCAGAACACGTTCTCGGCGGTGTACTCGTCGCGATCCTCCACGGCGTCGGCGTCCCCGTCGGCGATGAGCGCCCGGCGGCGTTCCTCGAAGGCATCCGAGATGTACTTGAGGAAGATGAGGCCGAGGACGACGTGCTTGTACTCCGCCGGATCCATGTTGTTGCGCAGCACGTCGGCCGCGAGCCAGAGCTTGTCCTCGAAGCCGAGGGCGTTGTTCTTGTCGGTGGGGGCCTTGGCCATCAGCGGGAGTCCTTGGAGGGGGTGGCCGGGCGGTGGGTCTGCGCCTCGATCCACGCGTCGATGTCGGAGCGGCGGAACCGCCACTGGCCGCCCACCTTGAAGCCGGGGAGGTCGCCTCCCTGCGCGAGGGTGTAGGCGGTCTTTTCAGCGACGCGCAGGAGCGCGGCCACCTCTCGGAGCGTGAGCACGTCGGGTTCGGGCATCGCGGGCTCCACGGAGAGGTTGCCGGAGGGCGCCAGAAGTTACCACGTTCGGGGCCCCGGGGGCATCCGGCGCAGGGATCGCTGACATCAGCCCGCGCCGGGTGTACGCTGGCGATCTCACCGGATACCCCATGGCCAACGCCCTTCTCCAGTTCGACCGCGACTTCGCCCGCACCTTCATGGGCGGCCGCGGCGGGCAGACCGTCTCCGACCTCGTCGCTAAGGACATCAGCTCGGCGACGGGCATGCGCCAGAAGGACGCGAAGGATGCGTTCCACGCGGTGCTCATCGGCGGTGCGATCGTCGGCGGCGGCGTGGCGCTCGCGCGCTGGCTCTCGCGGTAGTAGCGTAGTAGCTGGCCCGGAACGCATCACCTACTCGTCATCGTCATCGCCGACGGCCTCGACCACCGCCTTGTTGAACGCGCGGAGCTCGCGCTCGATGCCCGACACCCGGGTGTTGAGCTTGCCGATCCCCTTCGCCAGCTTCATCAGGGCCTCATCGGTGGGTGCCGACGCGGGCGGAGGCAGCCTCGCGCTCTCGGCCCGGAGTGCGGTCTGGCCCGCCTCGACGGCGTCGAGTCGCTTGCCAAGGTTGGCGATCTGTGACCCCACCTCGGCGCGCACGGCAGCGGCGAATTGCTCGGGCGAAGCCCGTGCCCCACCGTCGCCCAACCGCGCCAGCGCGGCCTGGAGTTGGTCACGCACCTTCTTCCATCCCGCCCGGTCGGCCTCGGCCCGCGTCACCCCGACCTCGGCCGCCGCCAGCCGCTCCGCCATCGCCGCCAGCCGCTCCCAAACCTCGTCGGACACCCGCCCGTCGGCCGCCGGGGCCCTGCGATTCCCGCGAGTGGGTCGGCCAACCGGCGCCCCGTCGCGTCGCGCACGCGCCCGATCCTTGCTCGCCTTGGCGCGGCAGGTGTCGGAGCAGTAGCGCGCGTCGGATCGCTTCGCGTCGAAGCCGCCGGAGCAGGCGGGGTAGGAGCAGGTGCGCGTCATGTCGCGGTGGCCCTGCGAGGAGGCGATCCGAAACCGAAACTATCCATGAAGCAATATCCGAGTACGCGTCCCACTACTAATCGATCCGAAACGAAACGGCACTCCGGCTGCCCGGCTACCGGGGGCGCAACAGCACGCACTCACGCTCCGCTCGAAGGCCGAACCGGAAGGGGGACTTATTCGAGTTCGCGTCGGCCCAATCGTAGTGGACGCGCAGGTTGGCCTCGCGCCCCACCGGGCCCGGGAGGAACTCGTAGCGGTCCGCCTTGCTGGCCTTGGCCGTCTTCGGGTAGGGGTCGAAGAAGTAGAGCCATCGATTCTCGGACCGGATGGCCATCACGTAGTGGCGGCACCCTCCGTAGTGCGTCACGCTCACGAGCGCGGCCCCGCCCGCGTTGAGGCACTGGGCGATCTTGTTCCCGCCGCTGAGGTTCACTGCACCACCCTCCAGGTACTGGGCCTCGAGGGAAAACTTGGGATGGCGGAACTCCGAAAGCCAGTTTGCAAGTAGTGCGCAGGCGTAGCCGGTGGTCCCATGCCCGTGCTCGCGGCGCGGTGAGATGGAGTCCAGGCAGTACAGGAACACGCGCTGGACCACGATCGGCGGGATCTGGTCGCGCTCGAAAAGGTAGCTCAGCCCGTTGAGGAACGTCGTCGGCACACAGTCGTACTCCGACACCTGGAGGCGGAAGGGCGTCTTCATGGCCTGTACCACGTAGCCGCCCGGCAACGTGGTCACCGCTGGCAGTCGCATGTCGACGGGCAGGGCGCTCGAAACCCCGCGCCGCCACGGACCGCGCTCGGCGGTCTGAACCGCGCCTCCAAACCGCGCTCTCGCCTCCGGCCAACCGCAACGTCTGCACCGTGAACCGCACGCCACGGACCTGTCGACCGCGCTCGCGAGCCACCAACCGCGCCTGCGACCCCGTCAACCGCGCCACCTCCAGCCCCGCGCCGAGCTGGACCGCGTACAACCGCGCCACCACCTCCCGCGCCTCCCGCGCGGGATCGTTTCGCGGCGGGAGACGATCCCGCTGGCCACGAAATACCAGGCCTCCCTCCATCCTTACCGCGCTTGCCGCCCCTCGCACTGTAAGCAGCGGTAGGCGAAACCGGCCGAGCGGATCGCCTCGCGTCACTACGCTCCCGAGCACACCCGCATCGGAGCCCCCATGACCCCCACCACCATCCCGCCCCGCGTCCTCGACACCCTCCGCACCGACGTCCGCGCCGGCCGCTCCTGCATCGTCACCTACGACCACCC
>CAYHRZ010000614.1:0-3256 GCA_964359125.1 uncultured Klebsiella sp.
GGCCCCCGCCCGGCCTCCGGCCACCCGCCCCCGCGGGGGGGGGAGGGCCAGGGGGGAGTCCAGCGCAGGTGGCGATCCCTCCCCTAGGAACGACTTGCCGCCACCCTCCATGCCGGTCTCCCGATGCCCCCTCCCGGCCTCCGGCCACCGTCCGCCGTGGGTTGGCGGCCCCCGCGGGCGGGGCAGGGCCAGGGGGGGGGGAATCCCCCAGCCACCGCGCCCCGAGCGCGACGAATCGCGCGGCCACGCTCCAGCGCGGCTACGGAGAGTCGCCGCGCCGCCGCCGGATCACCCCGAGTAGGCCCAGCACCGGTAGCCCCCAGGCCGCGCCCGCGCAGCCACTGAACCAGCCCTCGGGGTGCTCGGTCTCGCCGTCGCAGTTGGTGTCCCAGCCGTCGAGGTGCTCTGGGGCGCCGGGCCAGGCGTAGGCGTTGCCGTCGTCGCAGTCGCCGTCCACCTCGGCGAAGCCGTCGCGGTCGTCGTCGAACACCTCGGTGTGGTTGTCGGCGAGGCCATCGCAGTCCTGGTCGAGGTCGTCCACGATCTCCACGGCACCGGGGAAGGTGGCCGCGTCGGCGTCGTCGCAGTCGCCCTCGTCGTCGGTCCAGCCGTCGCCGTCGTCGTCCCACGCCGAGGTGTGGTCGTCCACGAAACCGTTGCAGTCGTTGTCGGCGTAGTCGAGGCGCTCCACGCCACCGGGGAAGGCGCGGGGGTCGCGGTCGTCGCAGTCCCCGTCGGCCTCGGAGAAGCTGTCGCCGTCGTCGTCGTAGTCGCGGGTGTCGTTGTCGACCACCCGGTCGCAGTCCTGGTCGACGCCGTCGGAGAGTTCCACGGCGAGGGGGAAACGCGCGGGGTCGGCGTCGTCGCAGTCGCCATCGGCTTCCGTCCAGCCGTCGCCGTCGTCGTCGAAGGCCTCGGTGCGGTCGTCCACCACGCCGTTGCAGTCGTTGTCGGCCCCGTCGAGTTGTTCCGGGGCGCCCGGCCAGGTGGCGCGCACCCGGTCGTCGCAGTCGCGTTGCTCCTCGGTGAAGGAGTCGCCGTCGTCGTCCCACGCCGTGGTGCCCACCAGGGCGAGGCCGTCGCAGTTGCCGTCTGCGAGGCCCGCCGTCTCGTCGGCGCCGGGAAACACGCTGGCGTCGCCGTCGTCGCAGTCACCCTGCTCGTCCGTCCAGCCGTCGCCGTCATCGTCGACCACGCGGGTGCCCTCGTCGACCACCCCGTCGCAGTCGTCGTCGCCGCCGTCGCCGATCTCCGGGGCCCCGGGGAAGCTGAGCGCGTAGCCGTCGTAGTCGGGGTCGTCGCCGTCGGTCCAGCCGTCGCCGTCGTCGTCGTAGCCGGGGCCGCCCTCGTCGACCCGCCAGTCGCAGTCGTTGTCGAGGAAGTCGACCAGTTCCTCGGCGTAGGGGTGGATGGTGGGGTCGGCGTCGTCACAGTCGCCGTCGCAGGTGCGGTAGTCGTCGGCGTCGTTGTCGAAGCCCTCGTCGACGTCGCCCGCGCAGTCGTTGTCCTCGCCGTCGCAGAGCTCGGTGGCGCCGGGGTAGGTGCGGTCGTTGTCGTCGTCGCAGTCGTCGCAGGCGGTCGAGCCGTCGAGGTCGCGGTCGCCGTCGTCGGCCCGCCCGTTGCAGTCGCTGTCGGTACCGTCGCAACTGTCGTAGGCCCCCGGGAACACGCTGGCGTCGCTGTCGTTGCAGTCGCCGTCCGTCTCGGTGAAGCCGTCGCCGTCGCGGTCGGCGTCTTCGCACACGATCGCGGGCAGGTCGTTGTAGCTGCCCTGGCTCACCCAGCGGGAGGTGGAGGCACCACAGGAACCGGCGAAGGGCTCGAAACTGACACCCCCGGAGCGCGGCTCGAAGTGCAGGTGGGGGCCGGTGCTGTTGCCGGAGCTACCGACCAGGCCAATCTTCTGGCCACACTCCACCCGCTCGCCGTAGCTCACCGCCACCGACCAGGTCTTCATGTGGAAGTAGTAGGTGACCACGCCGTCGTCGTGCTGGATCATCACGTAGTTGCTGCTGCCACAGGCACCGGTGGAGCAGGTGTCGCCCTCGCCGTCGTGGGTGGCCACCACCGTGCCCGCTGCCGCCGCCACGATGTCGACACCCTCGTACATCGCGGTGTAGCGGCCGTAGATGGCCATGTCGGTGCCGTTGTGGCCACTGTAGTAGTTGCCACCGCAGGCCCAGTCGCGACCGCCCTCGTCACGGTAGGCGCTCACCACGTAGTAGCCGTAGTCCTCGCTGGTGGTGGGCATGGAGTAGTCCACGGCCAGGGCGAGGGCGCAGAGCAGGATCACGGCACCACCACGGTGACGGGGCCCTCGACGGAGGTGTAGGACACGCCGCGCGCGTCCCAGGTGGGCAAGCTGGAGAAGGGTGGGTGCACGAAGCCTTCCGGTGGCCCGCCCATGCGACGTTTGTGTTCGAGGCCCACGTTGCTGACCTGCTCGATGCCGCCGGTGGACAGGTCCATCACGTAGAGGCTGGCGAGCCCCGTCTTGTCGGCGAAGAAAGCGAGGCGCTGACCGTCGGGGGAGAACACGGGCCGGTCCTCGGCACCGGGCCAGTCCGTCAGCCGGGTGCGCTCGCCGCCGGGCAGCGACACCAGGAACAGGTCCGCCAGGGGCGAGTCGATGCCCTGGGGGAAGACCACCGCGGAACGGTCGGGGTTGAAGGTGAACTCCGGCAACACCTCGGCGCCGAGGTCGATGTTGGCGGGGCCGCTGAGTCGGGCCCGGCCGTGGTCGGACTCCACGTGCCAGTCGCCGACGACGAGGCTGGCGCTGGGGATGCCGTCCATCACCTCGCCGGGGACGGGATCCGCGGCGGGCGGCAGGGCGGTGGTGCAGGCGAGGAGGATCAACACCCCCCGGTCGAATGCACGAGCCGTGCCAGCCCGGAAACGGGCCTTCGCCGGTTTACTGGGGCGCCGGTGTCACGCACCCCAGCGCGCTGGCTGGGACTTCCAGGGGGCGGCCGGCGCGCAGCGACAGGGTACAGAGCCGGTCCGGTGCGGTCGCGACCCACACCAGCACGAGCTCCCCCACGCCGCGTTGGGTGGCCCAGGCGCCCAGCGCCGCCTCGGCGCCCGGGTTCCCGGCACCGCCGCCGAACAGGGACGCGACCGCCGCGTAGAGGGCGTCCTGCTCCATCTCCGGCGGGAAACTCGCGGAGAGCTCGGTGGTCAGGCCTGCCGGGACGTCGACCAGCAACACCGCCGTGCGCGCCCGCTCGCTGCTGAGGGTGAAACGGTGGCGCCC
>CAYHRZ010000615.1:0-3255 GCA_964359125.1 uncultured Klebsiella sp.
GTAGTGGTAAACGAGGCACTCGACGGTCTTGTCGTCGGCACCGGCGACCAGTTCGTCGAGCAGTTGGCGCACGGCCAGGGCGTCGAGCACCGACTCCGAGGAGGGCAGGGGCGGCAGTTCCTCGACGGGGTCTTCCGGTCGGCGCCGGCGAGACCGCAGGCGATTGAGGCAGGTGGTGGTGGTGACCCGGTACAGGAAGGTCGAGGGCGACGCGTCGCCCCGGAAGCCTTCGCTGAAGCGGTGCAACTTCAGGAAGATGTCCTGGACGGCGTCCTGGGCGTCGGCGTCGTTGCGCAGGATCGTGCGACAGCGCCCGAGCACCAGGTCGCCGTAGCGCCGGTAGAGGGCGGGGATGTCGAGGCTTCCGGTCACGGTGACAGCAACGCTACGTACCGGGTCCGGGGGGCATTCGTCGCCCGGGCCGACGAGCCGCAGCGAGGGGCGCGCCCCCGCCACCGGTGCTTGGCCGGTCACGGGTGCGCGTTCGGGCAACCTGGCGGTCACTCGCAGTCGTCGCCGTGACTGCCGGCGCTGGCCTCGGACGACACGGTGATCGCCGCCTCGACGAGCAGCACGTCGTCGCCCACGTGGAAGAGGATGTCAACCTCGTCGCCGGTCAGCGCCTCGGCGCTCACCGACACCGTGAGCAACAGTTCGTCGCCCCGGTTCTGCTCGGCGAGCAGCGAGGCCTGCCCGAACACCTCGATGCTGGTCACCGTGGAGAGGTCGAAGTTCTCGGCGGTCACGGTGGCGATGAACGTCGTGCCGGCCTGGACGCTCGCGGGGTCGATGGTGAAGCTCGGCGCCGGGGCCTCCTCCTCCAACGCGGCCGTGTCGGCGACGTAGCCCTCGTCGTCCGCCGCGCACTCGGCGCCGTCCTTGCAGGAACCGACGTGGTCGTAGATGATGCAGCCGGGGAGAACGAGGGTAAGAAGCGGGAAGTGACGGAACATGGCGTCTCCAGTTGGGGGTGAGCGCGCCCCCCGGGGGGTCGCACGCCCTTCCGACACCGCAGCCCCGGGTGGGCGCTACCAGAGGCGGCGGCTTAGATGGCGAGTCCCGCACAGCCGCGATCGGAGACTCGGTGTCCAAGCCACAGAAGTCATACAAGAACCTAGGCTTTCTCAACAGTCCAGCGGCCCGGCATGTCCGGATCCTCTGCGAGTACGAGGAGCCCCGGGAGCGGTTCTACCGCCAGGGCGTGCGAGACACGATCGTGATCTTCGGGTCGGCGAGGGTGAAGGCCCGGGAGGACGCCGCCACGGCGCTGGCGGAGGCGCAGCGGTCGGGGGATGCCCCGTCGGTGAAGCGGGCCGAGCAAGCGTTGCGGCTCTCCCGCTACTACGAAGACACCCGGGAGCTCGCCCGGCGGCTCACCGCGTGGAGCATCGGTCGCGACCCGAAGCTGAGGAGGTACCTCATCTGCACCGGGGGCGGGCCGGGGATCATGGAGGCGGCCAACCGGGGTGCGGCCGACGTGCCGGGTGGGCGCAACGTGGGGCTGGGCATCTCGCTGCCCTTCGAGGAGAACGTGAACCGCTGGGTGGACCCGGAACTGGCGTTCGAGTTTCACTACTTCTTCATGCGGAAGTACTGGTTCGCCTACCTCGCCAAGGCGATGGTGATCATGCCGGGCGGGTTTGGCACCTTCGACGAGATGGCTGAAATCCTCACCCTGCGCCAGACCAAGAAGATCACCAAGCCCCTGCCGATGGTCCTCTACGGGAGCGAGTTCTGGGACGAGGTGCTCGATATCGAGGCCCTCATCCGCTGGGGCACCATCTCCGAGGGTGACCGCGAGCTCATGCACCGCAGCGACACCGTCGACGACGCGTTCGACTACCTCACCCGTGAACTCGACAGGATCGAGAAGGAGCACAGCAAGTGACCCCCTGGGGAATCCGCAATCGCATCAAGTCGCTGGTAGGGAAGGGCGGGTCCGCCCGGACCGACGAGCGCCTTCACCTCACCCTGGTGATGCCCGACGGCACCGCCCACGACGTCGAGGCCGAGCCCCGCTACACGGTGGTGATGGCGTCGCAGTCGCTGGAGACGCCCATCGCCACCGGTTGTCCCGACGGCGGCTGCGGCACCTGCGTAGTCGACGTCCTCGACGGTCGCGGCCTCGCGGCGCCGACCGAGTCGGAAGCGAAGCTCCTCAAGGAGAAGGCCAAGCCCGGCCAGCGCCTGGCTTGCCACACCCGCATCGAAGGCAGCGGCGCCAAGCTGCAGGTCCACTCGGTCTGGTCGATCGAGCAAACCCGCGGCGGCTGAGCCTACTGGCTGCTCACCTCGGCCACCGTCTTGCCCGACACGCTGATGCTCGGGCCGGCCAGCCCCATGTCGCCCTGCACGAGGGTGCCGGAGTTGGTGCCCATCACCGTCTGCTGCACGGTGACCTCGGCCGCCTTCGCTGTGAGCTTGCCCCCCTGGGAAGTGGCCAGGACCAGCCGTGCCGCCCCACCGGGGGCGCTCACGCTCGTCGTGCCGGTGAGCACGGCGCCGCTGTCTTGTACGAGCTTCACGTCGCCGTTCGAGGCGCTGACCGCCGCGCTGGTGTAGGCGCCGTCGGCGTACACCCCGCCGGCGCCGCCGCTGACCTTCAGGGCCCCTGAGCAGCCGGTCACCTGGACCCAGCCGGTGCCCGATTGGGTGACGGTGAGCCCGGTGGTGCCCTTGGGGATGTTGACGGTGAGGGGGGCCTCGTAGCTCGAGACCCCGGAAGTCTTCGAGGGTACCCGGGTCTTGACCCAGCCGCTCTTGCTGTCGCCCCCCACCGACAGGCCGATGCCGGTGCCGAAGGCCTCCATCGGCGCCTCCGCGGTGCCGTAGACGGTGTAGGGCAGGCGCGCAGACAACTTCTCCGTTTCCATGCAACGAATCGAGATGTTCCCACCACTGTGGCTGACGCTGACTGGGCGCGTGGCGACGTAGCTGGCGGCCGTCTCGGAGAGGCCGCCCTCGTAGCTGATGTCGCCCACCGTGCCCTCGGTCTCGGTGGCAAGGGCCAAACTGAGAAACAACATGCGACCTCCGGCCGGCGCTGGTAACCCGCGAGGGTACGGCGTCGTTCCCGGCGCTCGCCGCGATAGGAGCGTGGATGGTGCCCGGCCGAACGCTTCCCGCCACTATCCGAAGGGGTCGCGAGGGCGCCGCTCACCGGGATGGAGGTTGAACGCTGATGTTTAGTCGTCCGCTTTGCGACCTGCACATCCACGTCGGGGCGAGCGTCGCACCCCACATCATGTGGGCCAT
>CAYHRZ010000616.1:0-3235 GCA_964359125.1 uncultured Klebsiella sp.
CTCGTCGAACGCCACACTCGACAGCGAGACCGGCGATCCGATGATCCGCCGCGAGTCGCTGATGGCGACGCCCGATTGGACGGCCGCCCTCGACGGCGACCGCATAACGCTGCGGTCGACCAATCCAACCAAGGTCCGCACCCTGGTCCGCATCGATCCCGCCCGGCTGCGCAAGCTCCGGCGTCTTCTCCATGCGGAAGATGAAATACGGGCTCGCGAGGATCGCCTCGAGCGCGTTCCGGATCCCCCCGTCGCACCCCCCAGCCCCCCCGGCCCGGCTGGCCAGCATGCCACAGGCGGAGTGCTCGTCGGCCCCCACGCTGTAGCGGCGGACCAATGGCACGCCGAGGACTTGCATGCGGTCGAGGAAGTCGCTCAACTCGGCCGGCGAGAGCCGCTGGTAGCCCTCCGCGCGGGCGTCGTTGACGTCGATGATGTTGACCTGCACGTAGAGCCCCGCGAGGGCCTCGCGGAGGGACTGGACCTCGTCGTCGCCGGTGTTGACGCCCCGCATGGTCACCCACGCCACGGTGACACGCCCCTTCGCCACGGTGGCGTACTCGGCGATGGCGTCGATCAACTCGGGGAGCGGGGTGCGCCCGGCGACGGGCAACAACTTCGCGCGTCGCTCGGGGACGGCGGAGGTGAGCGACACGATGAGTTTGAACGGGTGACGCTCGCGGGTGTAGCGGCGGACCTGGGGGACGAGGCCCACCGTGCTGATGGTGATCGCGTCGCTCGACACTCGGCCCCCGGCGGGGTCGCAGAGCACCCGCGCGGCGACAATGACGTTCTCGTAGTTGTGGAAGGGCTCGCCCTGTCCCATGAACACGGCGCCCGTCACCTTGCCGGGCGCCTCGTCGCGGACGACGAGGAAGGTGCCCACGATCTCCTCCGGGGCGAGGTTGCGGGCCAAACCCAGCCGCCCGGTGGCGCAGAAGTCACAAGCCATGGCGCAGCCGACTTGCGACGACAGGCACACGGTGAAACACCCGGGCTTGTGCAGGCCGATGCGGACCGCCTCGACCAGCAGGCCATCGTGGAGCCGGAAGAGGTAGCGGACGCTCTTGCCCTCGCGGTCCGGCACCCGCTCCACCACCTCGGGACGGCTCCAGTCGGCGTGGATCGCCAGGGCCGTGAGCAACGACTTCCGGGCCTCGCGCCGCGGGGTGGGGTCGTCGTTGCCCTCGGCGATCACCCGGGAGAGCACCTGCCGGGCCTCCCGGATCGAGCAGGCCACGCCCCGCTCGGCGAGGGCCGCCACCAGCGTCTCGGGTCGCTGGGCGAGGAGGGGGATCGGCGGGAGCACGGCGCCGGTACTAGCCCGGGCGGGCGCGGAAAGGCTTAACGCTTAACCTCCGACCCCAGGGAGAGAGAGTAGAACCGGGTGACGAGTGGCCCCGGGCCCCGGTCCGCGAGGGTCACAAAGTGCAGCCCATCCGCCGGGAAAGGAAGTGCCAACGACGACGGGATCCAGGCGCGGGCCTCGAGGGTGGCGCCGCCGGCGCGGAGCCAGGCGCGCAGGCCCTCGTAGCTGCCGCGCCAGAGTTGGGGCGCTGCGAGGTCCATGCCGAGTTCGTCGGACAGGGGACGGACCTCCGCGGACAGGCCGATCGACTGGGCGTGGTGGGACAGCGCGGAAAACTGGATCGACACCTCGGGGTGGTCCAGGCCGGTGGCCTCCTCCGCCTCGCCGTCGAGGGTGCCGAACTCCGAGAGCCAGGCGTGGCCCCCGGGGCGCAGCACGCGGCGAATTTCCTCGATGAACTGCCGACTCCCGGTGTTGTCCCAGCCCGCGCGGGTCGGTCGCGACGGCAGGTCCGCGATCACCTCGTTGGCGAAGAGCAGGTCCACGCTGTGGTCGGGGAGGGGAAGCGAGAGCGCGCTGCCGAGGATCCCCCTGGTGCCCGGCAGGCGACGGTCCTGGGCAGCGAGCAAGGCCGGGGAGGCGTCGACGCGGGTGTAGTCGAGGGCGCGGTTCGCCCGCCGGAGGAAGGCCTCGGCCAACTGCCCGCTCCCGGGGCCCACTTCCACGACGCGCCCGTGGATCCAGCCGCGGGCGTGGAAGCTGTCGTAGAGCGCCTCGCCGTAGGTCCGTCCGCCGAGGCCGGGGTGGGGCAGGCCCAGGGCGTGGGCCACGGTGGTCTCCACGTCGTCGAAGTGCCGCTCGGCGGTGGTGATCTCGGTGTGCCAGGCGCCTAGCTGGGTGGAGCCGTCGGCGGCGTACATGCCGGGGTCCCGCGCCGGTGGAGCGGGTTCTGCGGCCAGGATGCGCTGCAACCCCGGGGACCGGGACGACACCGAACCCGGGTGCAACTGCACGGCTTGTACGCGGGCATCGCTGAGGCGACGCAGGCCCGAGAGCACCGTGCCGAGCGAGGCGCCCAGTCCGCTCGCGATCTGCACGACCTGGTGACGACCGTCGATGCTGGCCCATAGCGCTTGCTCCAGCGGCGAGAGCGCCTCCGCGCGCCAGGCGTGCCCGCCCCGCGGGGGGACGGTGGGGTCCGCGTGCCAGAGCACGTTGCCGATGCCCATGGCTAGCCAGGACCGGGCGGGAACCATCAGCTCGAGCGGCGCCTCGGTCCCCGCGATCATCCCCTCGCGACCGAGGCGATCGGCCAGGCCCGCCGTCATCGTGGCGAGGTCCTCGCCGGGCAGAGGCACGTGCCGACCGGTGTGGTGGTTGAACACCACCACGCGGGCACCCACCCGGAGGATCTCCACGCCGGGGGCCAGTCCGCGCACTTCCCGCCCTTATCCCCGCGGGCTATGCGCGGGCATGTCGCTGAGCCGTCGCAAGCTGATCCTGGGCGCTTCGGCGGCGGCCTTCGCGCCCCGGCTGGCCTGGGCCGGGCACGCGGAGCGCGTCGACCCCCGGTCCATCGCGGTGGGCGACGTGGGTCCGCGCGTGGCCACCTTCTGGATGCGCGGCCGCCGCGAGGGGCGGATGGTGGTGCAGGTGGCCGACAACGCTGACTTCCGCGATGCCCGCGAGGTCGTCGGACCGGCCCTGGGTGCCGCGAGCGACTACACCGCCCGCTTCCGGGTCGACGAACTGCCCTGGAACCAACGCGTGTTCTGGCGCGCCACCACCGAGGCCCAGGGCGAACGCGCCGAGTGGATGGCGGGCGCCTTCCGCACCGCCGGCCCCGGTCGCGACATCCGATTTGCATGGGGTGGCGACACCGGCGGCCAGGGTTTTGGCATCAACGACGACTTCGGCGGCATGAAG
>CAYHRZ010000617.1:0-3221 GCA_964359125.1 uncultured Klebsiella sp.
TCATGGGGGCGTTGCTGGGTGGCGGGGGCGCCGACGTCGACGAGCCGACCCTACGACGGGTCGCGGCGATCACTGGGGCCAAGTTCTGGCGGGCGGGCGACGCCACCGCGCTGGCCGAGGTGTACGCCACGATCGACGAGCTGGAGAGGAGCCCCGCGAAGGTGAAAGAGTACGTTCACCGCGAGGAGTTGTATCTACGGTACCTGCTCCCCGCCCTGGCCCTGCTGCTGGTGGAGTTGCTGTTGTCGGCGGGCCCGTTGCGGAGGTTGCCGTGAACTGGGCGCGGCTGGACCTCGCCTGGCTGTTCGTGCTGGTGCCGCTGGCGTTGGCCGCGACGGTGTACACTTGGCGCCGCCGGGCGAAGGTGCTCGCCACGTTGCGGCCGATGTTGCCGCCCGGTGTGGACCGGGCTCGCGCCTGGCAGGGGATCCTGGCGCCGACGGTGCTGGCGCTGGCCATCGCTGCCGCGCTGGGGCCTCGCCTCGGGTTCGAGTGGGTGCAGCGGAAGGTGGAGGGCGTGGCGATCGTGGTGGTGCTCGACGTCTCGCGGAGCATGGACGCCGAAGACGTGTCGCCCTCGCGGATGGAGCGCGCGCGCCGGGAACTTGCCGACCTCGTGGCGGTCTTGAAGGGCGACGCGGTGGGCCTGGTGCTGGTTGCCAACGGGGCCTTCGTACGCATGCCGCTCACCATCGACTACAACACCTTCCTCTGGGGCCTCGACGACACCTCCACCGCCACCATCACCGCCCAGGGCACCGCGATGGCGGGCGGCATCGAGGCGGCGGTGAAGGCGCTGGGCAGCGCGGCGGGCAGCGGGCGGGCGATCCTCGTCGTGAGCGATGGCGAGTTCCACGACGAAGAGGCCGCCCTGTCCGCGGCCACGGCGGCGGCGAAGGCGGCGGAGATCCCGATCTACGCCCTGGGCATCGGCGAGACCGGCGGCGCGCCCATCCCGCTCGCCGAAGGCGGCTTCAAGAAAGACCGGTCCGGGCAGGTGGTCATGAGCCGGCTCGACGAGGACCGGCTTCGCGCCCTTGCCGCGGCCACCGGGGGGGCGTACGTCCGCGCGGTGGTAGGTGACGACGACGTGCGCGGACTCTACGAGGGACAGCTACGCGCCCGTCTCGAGGCGGCCGAGCGGGGCGTCCGTCGCGAGAAGGTGTGGTTCGAGCGCTTCCAATGGCCACTGGCAGTGGCCCTCGTCCTGATGGTCGCCCACGCGCTGGTCGGCGTGGGCCCCCGCGCGCGGGTGGCGCGGAAGGCGGGGGCGGCGCTGCTGTTGCTCGGCATGGCCGCTGCGCCCGGTCCGGCCCTGGCCGGCGCCCGTGACGACGGTTTGAAGGCCTACCACGCCGAGGACTGGGCGAACGCCGTGGAGGCCCTGGGGCGCGCTCGCGCCGCCGACCCGCGGGACAGCACCGTGGGCCAGGCCCTGGCCGAGTCGCTGTTCCGGGCGGGACGCTACCGGGAGTCCGAACAGGTCTACGACGCGCTGGCCGCCAACGACGCCAAGGGTCGGGCCGCCCACCTCTACAACGCCGGCCACGCCGCCTACCGAGGCGGGCGGCTCGACGAGGCGGCAGGGCGCTTCGCCGCCGCCGCCGAGGCCGACCCGAAGTTGGAGGCCGCCGCGAAGAATGCCGAGGTCGTGCGCCGGGAGATCGCGCTGCGTGAGCAGGCGCCTCCCCCGGAGCAGGAGCCCGGCAGCGGCGAGCAGGGGGAGGGTGAGGGCCAGGACGGCCAGGCCCAGGCGGCGTCGGAAGGGCAGGGCGGCGAGTCGGGTGCGGCGTCGGGCGCGGTCGACGCGCCGGAACCGTCGGCGGCGTCGGAGGAAACCACCCCCGGCGAGCAGGAGGGCGAGGGCGACCCGTCGGCGTTCGCGCCGGGCGACGCAGAGGGCGCGGAGGGCGAGGGGGCGGGTAGCCTGGTCGACGCACCGGCCGGCGAAGGCGAGATGGATCGCGACGCCGCCGCGCGGCTGGTGGATGGCGTGAAGGACGGTCGCCCCCACGTGCAGTTGGGTGGCCGCGACACGGAGAAGGACTGGTGATCGTCATCGTCGCCAGCATCGCGGCGGCCGCGCAACTGGCCCTGCAGTTGGACAACCGGGAGGTCCGCGCCGGCGAGACCGTCGGGCTCACGCTCCAGGTCATCGACGCGCGGCTGCGCGTGGCGCCGAAGATCGAGGCGCCGCCGGGCTTGAAGATCAAGCTCGAGGGGCAGACGACGACGCCCACCACGCTGAACTTCCAGACGGTGCTCGTCCACACCCTGCGCTACGAGGTGCTGGCCCTGGAGGCGGGCGACTACACCATCGGGCCGGTGAAGGTGTCGTCGGCCACCGGCGAGTTGGTCGCCCCCGCGGTGAAACTCCGGGTGGAGCAGGCCGCCGAGGGCAGCCTGGACGACCTGTTGGCCGAGATCGGGACCGAGGTGGCTTTCGTGGGGCAGGTGCTGGTCTACCACATGACCTACCGCACCTCGTCGCGACTGGTGAGCGCGCGGTGGGGGCCGCCTGAGGTGGATGGCCTCACGCCGGAGCCCAACGTGGAGCCGGTGACGGCCGAGTATGACATCGTGAACCCGGTGGGACGAGGCGCGGAGTTGTGGTACGCCTACCGCGCCGCGAAGGCTGGGAAAATCGATGTTCCCTCCGGCGTACTGCAGGGACAGTTCGCGGCCGAGTCACGACGGCGCACGTCTCCGTTCGGCTCGGATCCCTTCTTCGGGGACCTCCCAGGGTTCCGCGACGTGCGCACCGAGAACCTGGTCAGTCGGAAATTGCCCCTGTCGATCCTGCCCTTGCCCGACGGGGGTCGTCCGGACGACTTCTCTGGGCTGGTCGGCAGTTTCACCGTCGCCGCGGTGCCTTCCGCCACCGCGGTGAACGTGGGCGACACCGTCACCCTCGACGTCACCGTGGCCGGCACGGGCACGCTGGCGGGTTTCTCCCTGCCCACCTGGGACGTCCCGGGACTGCGGGTGTACGACGACAGCCCGGTGGTGTCGGCCGCGCTCTCCGAGGGCCGCCTCAAGGCCACGGCCGCCTTCAAACGGGCGCTGGTCCCCGAACAACCGGGCTCGATCACCTTGCCCTCGCTGCAAGTCTCGTGGTTCGACCCCGCCCTCGGCGACTACGTGGTCCACAGCGCGCCGCCGGTGGTGCTCCAGGTCGGGGGGGTGTCGACCGCAGCCTCGGTCGAGGGCTACCAGGACGG
>CAYHRZ010000618.1:0-3203 GCA_964359125.1 uncultured Klebsiella sp.
CCAGCGAGGCCATCGCCACCCCGCGCAGCGACCCGCCGTCGCCGAGGAAGGCCCCCGCCTCCCGGGTGCCGAGCACTCGCCCGCGCACGACCACCTGGGCTGCGGTGGCCGAACTCGGCTTCACCAGCACCGGGTTCATGTCGACCTCCGGCTCCACCCGGGCCGCCGCCGCCTGGACGATCTGCGCGCGGGCCATCTCCAGGCCGTCGCGGGTCACGCCCGCGTTGTTCGACATGTTCTGCGCCTTGAACGGCGCCACGCGCACGCCGCGGTCGGCCAGCACCCGGCAGAGCGCGGTGGCGACGAACGACTTCCCCACGTCGGAGCCGGTGCCGAGCACGGCGAGGCCGCGCACGCGAGCTGCGGGTGAGGGCACCCGCCAGGCTAGCCCGGCGCTCGCGGGCTCACCGCGGCGGGACAGATCGGAGAGCAAGCATGGCGGCTGAGTTTTATTGGCCGACGGCGGGTCCGCGCAGCGGGCTCGTGCAGAGGCCCCAGGGCCGCGGCCGCGGGGCGCTTTGCCAGGAAGCGTCCCAATGCGTCCCGGTGGCACGCCGGTGACCGGCGCGACGAGCGCCCGCGCTACCCTCTGGCCCGCGTGGATGATCCCCTCGACCGCACCGTGACGCCCCCAGCGGTGCACCGGCTCGCCGATCTCGGCGCCATCGACCGAAAAGCCGCGCTGGCGAGGCTGTTCGCGGGCCCCCCGGTGGCGACCTGGCGGCGCGTCGCCGACGTGGCCGGGGCCATGGGCGGCGCGGCGCTGCTCGGGGCTGCGGTGATCTACGTGGTCGCGTTCAACTGGGACGAGCTCGGGCGCTTCGCGCAGTTCGCGGTGGTGGCCTCGATGGTCGGCGGTGCCGGGATCCTCGCCGCGTGGGGCTTCCACTCCGTGGCCGGGAAGGCCAGCCTGCTCCTGGCCTTCCTGTCGACCGGGGCGCTGATGGCCCTCTTCGGGCAGACGTACCAGACCGGCGTCGACCCCTGGCAGCTCTTCGCCGGGTGGTCGGCGCTCACGATCGCCTGGGCGGTGGCCGCGGACATGCCGGCCTTGTGGGCTCTGCAGGCGGGCTTGTGGAACGTCGCGCTCTCGCTGTGGTGGACGCAGTCCGGCGGCGCCCGGCTGGAGGGCCGCTTCGAGGGCTGGCACGCGCTGGTGGTGCTGGACGGCCTGCTCTGGGGCGGGAGCCTGCTCGCCGGGTGGCTCTACCGTCCGGTGGCCTCCGGGTGGTTGCCGCGGGTGCTGCTGGTGGCATCGCTCGCGACGGCGACCGGCCTGACGATGCTGGAACCGTGGAGCCGTGGTGCCGGTGACGAGGCCACCCTCGTGCTGTGGGTGGTGCTGCTCGCGGCCTCCTTGGTCCGCGGCCGGTGGGACCCGGCGACGTGGGCCCTCGCCGGCATGTCGCTAGTCGCCTGCACCGGCTCGGCGGTCTCGAAGTGGGTGGTCGACGGCGGGCGTGTCGACAATGACCCGCTCGAGTTCGCGGCCAGGCTCCTGGTGGTCGGGCTCGTCGTCGCGGCCGAGAGCGTTGCCCTGGCCATGGCGCTTCGCTGGGGCACGCGCCAGTTCGGGGCGAGCGAATGAAGCGCCTGACGTGGCGCGTTCTCGCCGAGGACCTCGGGCGCGACCCGTCTGTCCTCTTCGCCGCCGTGGCGGCGGCCGAGCCCCCGCCGCCGCCGCTGCTGTCGCGACTGATGGCCGGATTCGGGGCGTGGACGGCGAGCTGCTTTCTCGTCGGCTCCGTGGCGACCTGCGTGGGCCTCCACCTGGACGCAGAGGACTCGCTCGCCCCGATCGGCGCGGTCACGGTGGCCCTCGCGGTGGGTCTGCGGCGGTGGCGGAGCTCGCCGAACGCGGTCTTCGTGGAGCAGGTTGCGCTGGTGTTGCTCGCGACGGGACTCGCGACCTTCGGCGCGGGCGTCGAGGCCGTTTTCGACGAGGGCCGGCTCACGAGCGCCGCCGTGGCGGCGATGGCGCTCGCGGTGGCGGTGGTCTACCCCGACCCCTTCTCGCGCAGTTGGCTCGCGGCCGTCGCCATCTCGGGGCTCGGGATCGCCATCGCGTCTGATCGAAACGACTCGGCGTTGCCCATTGTCCTCACGGTGCTCGCGCTCGCCGTGGCGGCCGGCGCGGTCTACGCGGGTCGGCACGCGCTGACCGCGTCGTCCTCGCATCCCTTTCTCCGTGGCGCCCTGGTCGCGCTCGCGGGCTGGTCGTGGATCTTCCTGCTGGAGAACGAGCGCTGGCAGGGGTGGACGAGCGCCGCGCTTGGGGTCGCGGGCGCCGCGGCGGTGCTCGCGCTCGGCCGTGGCGCGCGTGTGGTCGGGGTAGGCGTGGTGCTCGCGCTCCTGCTCGCTTTCCTCCAGGTGCCGGGCGTGCTCGTGGGCGCGCTGGCCGCCACTGCCGCCGTCTGGATGGGTGACCGGGTGATCCTCGGGCTCGCGACCGCCTACACGGTTGGAATGGTGTGCTGGTACTACTACGACTTCGACGCGGAGCTGTGGACGAAGGCGGGGGCGCTCGCGGCCGCCGGTCTCGGTCTGCTCCTGGCCCGGGCCGTGCTGTTGCTGGGCAAGGAGGTGGACGCGTGACCTGGAGGCGATGGACGATCGTGGGGGGAACGCTCGCCGTGCTGGGCTGGCTCGCCCACGCGGTGGTAGACAAGGAGCACGTCATCCGCTCGGGCACTCGGGTTCGCCTCGAGTTGCGCGGTCGCGACCCGAGGTCGCTGATGCAGGGCGACTACATGGCGCTGCGGTACACGATCGGCGACGAACTCTCGGCCCGGCCGGCGCTCGAAGACGACGGGCTGGTCCCCCTCGATCTCGGAGCGAATGCGGTCGCGACACTGGCATCGCAGTCCGACGGCGCCGACCTCTGGATTCGCTACCGGGTCCGCGGTGAGTTCCCGGCCGGGCCCCGCGTGGGCACCGACGCCTTCTACTTCGAGGAGGGCACCGGTGATCGCTACCTGGCCGCACGCTACGCGGAGTTGGTGGTCGACGAGCGAGGCGAGAGCGTGCTCCTCGCGCTCCTGGACGAGGACTTCGCGGTGCTCGGGACGGCGATGCGCTGAGGGGCGGGTGGCCCCGGGTGTGGGTCGCGGTCGGCTGCGGGCCGGGGTCGCGGCAGGGATGGAGCGGAGGCCCCGAGGGCCGCAGCGACAGCCCGGCGCCCCCTAGGGGCGGCCGCCGGCGTC
>CAYHRZ010000619.1:0-3196 GCA_964359125.1 uncultured Klebsiella sp.
GGTAGGTCTTGTAGATCTTCCCGCCCATCTTCTCGATGGCGCTGCGCATCTTGTGGTTGTCTTCCAGCACCCACGAGCACTCGGCGCCCTTGATGCCGGCCTTGCGCCCGGCTTCCCAGGTCCGCTGGTACAGCGGGGCGCCCAGCGGCAAGTGCTGGAACTTCTGGCGTACCCCCAGCGTGAACACCCGAATCTGGTCCACCTTGCTGGGTCGGGTGAGCCAGTAGTACCACCCGAAGGGCAACAACGAGCCGCCCATCGGCTTGACCACCTGGTTGTAGTCGGGGAGGGTGAGCGAGAACGCGGCCGGTTCGCCGTCGACGAAGGCCAGGTAGCAGTAGCGGCCGTCGATCATCGGCTTGAGCCCCGCCGCCACCTTGTCGAACTCCTCGTCGGTGAGACGCACGAAACCCCAGTTGTCGGCCCAGGCGTCGTTGTAGATTTGCTTGCAGAGGGCGACTTCCTCTTCGAACTTCCGGGTGTCGACCGGGCGAATGCTCACGTTGGGGTTCCGTTGCAGCACGCGATCGGCGATTGCGGCGATCTTGTCGGGAATCGGGCCGTCGTTGGGCAGCCAGTAGGCGTAGAGGTCCTTCTCCTTGGCTAGCCCCGTCGCCTCGTAGTGCGCGGCGTAGTACTTGGGATTCCACACCATCATGACCAGGGGGTCGCTGTCGAATCCGTCGACCAGCAGCGAGCACTCGTGGTTGGTGTTGAAGTTGAACGGTCCAATCGCCCGCTTCATGCCCGCCGTGCGCAGCCACGCCATCGCCGTGTCGAGCAAGGCCGACGACACCTCGCGGTCGTCGACGAACTCGAAGAAGCCGAAGAACCCCACGCCGGGATTTCGCTCCTGGTAGCCCGAGTCGACCTGGGCGGAGATGGTGCCCACCGGCCTGCCATCCTTGTAGGCGATGAAACACTGCAAGGTCGCGAGCGAGAAGTAGGGATTCTTGGCCGGGTCCAGGAACTGCTTGCGCTCGAAGCGCAGCGGCGGCACCCAGTGCGGGTCGCCCTCGTAGATGCCCCACCACACTTCGATGAAGGCGGCAGCATCGCGAGGGAGCGAGATGGGGCGGACCTCGACAGCCATGGACACTCCGGCGCCGCGACGGCTAACCCGCCAGCCGTGCCCGCTCGCGGGCCGCGAGTTGGTCGAAGAAGCGCTGGGTGTGATCGACCGCCTCGTCGATGCCCTGGCTCTGCAAGAAGGCCACCCGCAGCTCCGAGCCGTAGGGGAGACCGTGCGTGAAGTAGTTCGCGATCTTCTTCATGCGTCCCAGCGTGCCCCGGTCGTTGCGGAACTCGGTGCGGATCGCCTCGAAGTACGCCAGCAGCACCCGTCGCTTCTCCTCGGCGTCGACCACCACGGGTGCAAGCCCGTGCAAGTCCGCGAACACCTGGCGGAAGACCCAAGGGTTCTTGATGGCGCCGCGCCCGATCATCACGCCGTCCACGCCGGTGTCGTCGAACATGCGCCGCGCGGAGGCGGCGTCCACGACGTCGCCATTGCCCACCACCGGGATGCTCACCCGGCGCTTGGCCTCCGCGATCTTGTCGACGGCACGCTCGCCCGAGTACAGGTCGGCCCGCGTGCGCCAGTGGATGGTGATCGCCTCCACGCCCTCGTCCTGGCACATGGCGGCGACGTCGGGGGCGTTGCGGTTGCCCGCGTCGAAACCCGACCGCATCTTCACCGTGAGCGGGATGGCAATCGCGGCGCGCACCGCGCGGACGATCCGACGTGCCAGGTCGGGCTCGCGCAAGAGGGACGAGCCCCCACTGTGGGCGCACACCTTCTTCGAGGGGCAGCCGAAGTTCAGGTCCACCACGTCGGCGCCTGCCTCCTCGATCGCCCGCGCGGCCTCGGCCATGGCCTCGGGGTCGCGACCGTAGATCTGGATGGCGACCGGGTGCTCGTCGGGGTCGAAGCGTGCCATCATCTCGGCCCGGGCGACGCCGCGGCGGAGGGCCTCGCTCGCGATGAACTCGGTCACGGTGAGCCCGGTGCCGCCGATGCGGCGCACCAACCGTCGGAACGTGAGGTCGGTGACCCCCTCCATCGGCGCGAGCACGAGGTTCGGCTCCACGCGCAGGTGGCGGATGTTGAACGCGGTGGGAATCACGGCGCCGATTTGCCCCCGCAACGGCCCGCCGTCAAGGATAACGACGGCCGCCATGCGTCCCAAGGCCCAAATCGTCACCCAGTCCGGCGAGGCGGACCCCCGCCCTCTGCCTCGCGGCTGGCGCGTCACCACCTTCCCCGATGGCACCACGCAGCTCGCGGTCTCCGTGCCGGCCGGGGAGCTGCCGGGCGTCCACCAGGCGCTCTTGGGCTCGCTGGGCAAGGAGTTGGGCCTCATGTACCTCCGCCTCACCGACCGGCAGCTGGGCCAACTCGCCAAGCCCGAGCGGCGGGTGGCCATGCACTTGCCCCCGGAGCGAGTACTATCGGCAATCAACGCCCGTAGTACCCTGGTCTACGAGGATGGTCGTCACCAGTTGTGGGCCCGGGGCGGCATGGGCGAGCAGGTGGTGCGCGACGAGTTGGGCGGCGTCTACTGCTACCCCAACGACCCATCCTTCCGCGACGTGATGTCGGCGTTGAACCTGTCGGAGACGAGCGAGCCCATGGCCTGTGACGAGGCCCACTTCCCCTACGTGCGCGTGAACTTCCACGCCGAGGCCGACGCACAGGAAACCTCGCTGTGGGACGACCTCCACATGGTCAAGTGGGGGTAGTCACTCGGCGAAGTCGACCACCAACTCGGCGGAGGTGGGCGTGTCGGTGAGCCAGGTCGCCACGTACGGGGGTTGATCCACGAATGCCACCACGTCGATGCCCTCGGTGGGGTCGTCGACGATCGCCACCACCCAGCGCTCCGACTCGTCGACCCGCACGCTGCTGTAGGTGGTGCCTGGGCTGCCGACGTGGAGCAGGGTGTCGTCGCTGAGGTCGATGTACGCGACGTGCAGCTCCTCGCCGGAGGTGTAGAACACCCGGTTCCCGCTGGTGACGGCCCACACCCGGTCTTCCACGCCCGCGAGGTCGTACCAGGAGAGGCTGCCGGAGCCGTCGGCACTGGCGAGGCGGATGGCGCCGCTGCAGGTGAGGGCGACCGTGTCGGTGTCCCAGAAGACTGGGTACGCGCACTCGGATGTCGCGATGGTGGTGGGACTGCGCGCGGCCGAGGCC
>CAYHRZ010000620.1:0-3196 GCA_964359125.1 uncultured Klebsiella sp.
TGACACGGCTGACACGGCTGACACGGCTGACACGGCTGACACGGCTGACACCGCCGACACGGCCGACACGGCCGACACGGCCGACACCGGTGATACATCTGATACATCCGACACCGGCGATACACCTGATACATCAGAGCCGGTTGACACCGCGGACACCGGGGCTCCCGGCGACACCGCCTCGCCCCCGGATTCCGCCGCCGTCAAGGGCGAGTACTCGGGGGGCGGCTGCGGCTGCAACCCAGCGTCCTCGCCGGTCGGTGCCTCGGCACTCATCATCACCCTTTCACTCGTCGGCCTCGCCCGCCGGCGCGGGTAGGCCACCATGCTCATCCTCCTCGCCCTCGCCCACGCCCAGGACGCCGTCACGGCAGGCGACTCTCCGTCGATCAACGTGCAAACCTTCCGTCCCGCGATCGACGGGCACGAGTTCGTCCGCCTGACCGACGCGGAGCTGCCCGCGCCGGGCATCACCTGGCGCGCGACGCTTTCGCACACGCTCAACCCGCTGCAGTACACGCCCGCCGGCGGGGAGCCGGTCAACCTCGTTTCCGACGTGACCCAGCTGGACCTTGGTTTCGCCTTCTCCCGCGACCGCTTCCGCGTGGGCGCGGGTTTCCCAGTCGTGCTCGGGGCCGGTGGCGTGGGCACCGAGGGCGGCGTGGGCCTCGGCGACATGGTCATCGACGGCAAGTACCGACTGCTCGACGGCGCGTCGTCGGCGGTCGGCCTGGCCGCCAGCGGGCGCACGGTCCTCCCCAGTTCGACCATCGACGGCGGGCTCAAGACGGAGGGCATCGGCCTGGGCGCCACGTTGAGCGTGGACAAGCGCCTCGCGGCGCTCCACCTCGCCGCTGCGGCAGGTGTGGACTACCTCCCGGCGGTGGAGCTGGAGAACGTCACCTGGGGTAGCCAGGCCCACCTGGAACTTGGCGCCGCCTACAGCGTCTCCCGCAGCGTTGGGCTGGTGACGGAGCTCTACACCAGCGGCGTGCTCGACGACTTCGCGAACCCCGCCGCCCGGCCGTCGGAGTTGTTGCTCGGCGCCTGGGCCCGCACCGGCAAGAACGGCTCCATCGCGGTGCGGCCAGCGGTGTCGCTGGGCATCGGCGACGCGGTGTCGACACCCGAGCGGCGCCTGTTGTTGTCGGTCGGCTACGACCCCGTGGCGCCCCCGGACCGCGACGGCGACGGCATCGCCGACAAGGTCGACACCTGTCCCGAGGTGCCGGAGGACGTCGACGGTTTCGAGGACACCGACGGCTGCCCCGAGAAGGCTCGGCTCACGATCGTCGTCGTCGACACCGACGGCCAACCGGTCGACGAGTACTGGACAATCGCCGGCACCGACCGTACCGGCCCCTCCGGCGCCGAGGTGGAACTGGAGCGCGGCCCGGCGGAAATCGCGGTGGGCGCCACGGTCGCCAAGCTCGACGTGCCCGGCGGCGGGGCCGCGAGCACCACGGTCACGGTGCCCGCCCCGCGGGGCAAGCTCTCGGTGGTGGTGCTCGACGCGAAGAAGCAGCCGGTTTCCGGCGCCACCTTCAACGCCAAGGGCCCCACCCCGCTGGCCAACGTCGCGCCCGGCACGGTCGACGTGCGCCCCGGCCCCTACCAACTGGTGGGTCACGCCCCGGGCTACCGGCCCGGCCGCGCCCTGGTCGAGGTGGCTCGCGACGGCAGCGCCGCGATCACCCTGGAACTGGTCCCCGCCAAGGCCGAGCTGAAAGCCGAGAAGATCGAGATCAAGGACTCGGTGTACTTCGAGACCGGCAAGGCCGTCATCAAGGCCGAGAGTTTCGGGCTGCTCGACGAGGTGGCCGACATCCTCAAGGACCACCCCGAGATCGCCAAGCTGCGCATCGAGGGCCACACCGACAGCCGGGGCAACGACAAGGACAACCTGAAGTTGTCGCAGGCCCGGGCCGACAGCGTGCGCACCTACCTCGCGAGCAAGGGCGTGGACGCCGCTCGCCTGGAGTCCATCGGCTACGGCGAGTCCAAGCCGCTGGTGAAGGAGAAGTCGGAGAAGGACCGGGCCCAGAACCGGCGGGTGGACTTCTTCGTGGCCGGTCGCGCGCCCTAGGGGTGCGGCCGAGGGCAGGACCCGGTCGCCAGCGTCCGCGGGCCCTCCGCCCGGCGGCCTTCCAGCACCAACCCGTCCAACACCAGGGTGACGACGACCACCCCGTCGCGCGCGCAGGACACGTCCGGCTCAGACACTGTCGTGTAGGTGGCATCCACCCGCGTCGACAGCGTGGCCGTCACCTCCGTCCCCCGCGCCATGAACCCCGCCACCGCACGCGCCTGCTCCGCCGTGGCCAGTAGGACCCGGAGGTCGGTCACGCCGGTCTCCGCCACCGCGCCTCCCGCCCGCCCGGTATCGACCACCAGGTAGTTCGCGGCCGGCATGCCCTCGGTCACCGCGGGCATGCGCTGCAGGTGGAGGGCGGCGACGGGGATGAGCAGTGTCAAGAGGGGTCGGAGGTTAAGTGTTAAGCCTTTATACCCCCATGCCGTCGCTCTCGTCCCGCCTGCTCGCGATCCTGGCGCTCCCGCGAGCCGAACAACCCGCGGCAGCGGCGGATCTCCGCGACAATCTTCGCGGCCAGTCCGAGGCGTGGAACACCGACTTCAGCGCGGGGTCGCTGTTCGACGCCTTCTCCGACACGTCGGTGGCCCGCGGCGTCTACGCCGCCAACCGCGAGGTGATCCGCCCGTTGTTGCGGGGCGGCTTCCGCGCCGTCGAGGTGGGCGGCGGTAACGGCCGCCTGTGGCGGGGCCTGGTCGCCCCCGGTACCACCGGAGAGGTGGTGGTGGTCGACCCTCATCCCCGCGGGGCCGACGGCGTCCGCGCCGAGGTGCCCGCGAGCGTGGCGGTCACTCACGTCGCCGCGCCGGTGGAGTCCGTGAAACTTCCCCCTGCCGACGTGGTGATCTTCTCACTCACCCTCCACCACGTCGCCGGCACCGACGCCGCACAGCGCGCCCGACTCGGCCTCTCCGGCCCCGGCAAGCGCGAGGTGCTCGCGGGCGTGCGCGCGCCGGTGGTGGTCGTCAACGAGGCCGACATCCACTGCGAGATCGACCTCGCGCCCCACGACCCGCTCCTGCTCGAGCGGCTGTGTGACAGCTACGTGCGCCGATTCGCCACCTCGGTGGCGGTCGACCGCGACGCGACGGTCGACGGCGCCGA
>CAYHRZ010000621.1:0-3157 GCA_964359125.1 uncultured Klebsiella sp.
TTGGCCTGGCGCAGGGCCCGCTCCAGGTCGGACTCCCACTGGATGCCGTCGGGGTGCGTGCCCTGGGCGAGTCGGACCGTCCAGAGGCCGACGAGCGCGGCCGCAGCCAGGGCGAAGGCCCAGCGGGGGTAGCGCCACGCCGGTAGGCCCGGCCGCGCCAGCCACAGCCCCTCGACGAACAGGACCGGTACCGCCACGAACGCGAGGGGGTGTAGCGCCCAGGCCGCTTGCCATTGACCCGTCAAGACCGCGAGACAACCCCGCACCATGCCGCAACCCGGGCACGGCACCCCCGTGGCCCAGAAGAGCGGGCAGGCGCGCACCTCGAGCAGCGCCAGGCCCCCGAGCAGGAGACTGGCCAGCGCGAGCGCGGCGAGGCGAGTGCCCCGTCGCGAGCTCAGGCGCTCCACACCTTGTTGAGCTCGTCCTGGTACTTGAAGAAGTGGAAGTTGCACAGGAACATGAACACCAGGAACATCACGCCCTGGTTGGGCGCGTCGGCCATGCCGCCCTTCACCTGCACCCGCTGGATCAGGTTGCCCATCTTGAAGGGCATGTAGAACTGGTACAGGCCACAGGTGACGATCGGCCACACCAGGACGTCCATGATGGGGCTGAGGTCGTCGTCTTGCAGGTAGGCCTTGATCTCCGTGAGGATCGAGTACTTGTAGTAGAAGACCCAGATCAAGTTCACGAGCGGCACGAAACAGAGCAGCCACGCCATGACTGGCGCGCGGACGGTACCTTTGAGTTCCACGAAAAACCTCGGTGGCAGGGGGGCGCCGCCCCACTCGCGCGGCGACGGCGTGGGGGCGAGGGCGGCCGCGCGAACGCCGAGCGCGACGATTCAACCGCGCGCGAGTCGACGGGGCCGCTCCGCCGACTCGCTCAGCGGGCGTCGCGGGGAGGCACGTACAACTGGACTCCGCTCGTCGCCACACCAGACCCGGACAAGCCGCCCACGATGAGCACGCCCCAGTCGGGATCGACGGCGACCATCGGACGCCCCGATCGTTGCACCAGCCCGGCGCTGTCGTCGCTCGCGTCGCAGTCCCCAAGGGACGCGGTGTTTCCGCTCGTCGGGTCCACGATCTCCACGCAGCTCAAGGGGTCCTCCGGGTAGGCAAACGGGACCATGCTCTGCGTGCCACCGGCGAGGAGGACGGTTCCATCGGGCAACGCCGCGATGCCGTGCCCGGTCCGAGCGACAGCTAGCGTGCCGAGCGGCGACCAGTTCCCGGCCTCGTCTCGGATCCAGATCTCGTCGCGCGCCGGCACCGGCTCGCCGCTTCCGTCGGGCTCCGCCCCGCCCGCAGCCAAGACGCGCCCGTCGCCTAACGACACCATCGCCATCCCTGCTCGCGGGCGGGGCAGTGGCCCAGACGCCTCCACCACCCCTGCCAGAGAAACGGTGAAACAGGCGTCCGTCGCCTCCGCCTGGGTGACATACGCCCCGGTGACGTTCCAGCCGCCGCAGGCCAGCACGCCATCAGCACCGAGCGACGACGTGGCCAGGTCCACGACGCCTCCGAGCTCGCCCGAGGCCACGGTCACCTCGCGCCCCGTGCGTTCGTAGGTCTGCACTGCTGTTGGGAGCAGCACCACGCCACGGCTCTCCGACAGCCCGCCCACCAACACGACGTCACCGACAGCATTCTCCGTTGCCATCAGCGCGCACGTGGCCGCGTCGAGCGCGGTTCGCGCGTCCAGTGTCGCCCATGACCCGTTCTCGACGTCAAGTCGCGACACGTCAAAGCTGGCTCCCTGCCCCCGGGAGCTTTCGCCAAATGGCGCCACCGGACACCCACCGGCGACGAGCACGTCCCCCTGGTCCTCTCCCGCCACCGAGAGCCTCGTCGCGGAGAGCAGCCCCCGGTCGCGCCGTGCCTGGCCCGACTCGTCGGTGTACTCCGGCAGTTCCCCGACCTCCGAGAACTCGGGAAGGTCGATGACGCCCTCCAGCCCCAGCGAGCGGTAACTCTCGGCCGCACTATTACGATCGCCCTCGAACCCTCCGAAGAGGAGGAACACGCCGTCGCCCGCCGCGACCAGTCCTCCACCCCAAACACCGTCTGCGAGCAGGGGGAACCACGCGACGGAGCCCGGCTCGACGATGAGCACCGTCTGCGGCTCGCTCACGGCAGCATCCACCCGGACTCGGCCGAAGGCAACGACTTCGCCGTCGCGAGTACCCTCCACCTCCACGAGCAGCGACTCAGCCTGCGTGGCGAACTCGAATACAAGCGAGTCT
Source organism: uncultured Klebsiella sp. (assembly GCA_964359125.1). GTDB lineage: Bacteria > Myxococcota_A > UBA796 > UBA796 > SXON01 > SXON01. Next base: position 2,252 of record CAYHRZ010000621.1, read on the forward strand.
TCGCCGACTTGCTCGGATAGCAGTACCCGATCCGACTCGGCGGTGCCCACGATCGTCGCGCGAACCTCCTCGGCGCCTTCGAGGGGCGACTGGTTCAAAGGGAAGAGCGGCGACAACTCCACCGTGAGCGGCCCGCCGACGCCGGCAAGGCGCTCTTGCTGCGCCTCGTCCGAGATCCATAGACAGGCGGCGAGTTGGGCGAGCACCCGGTCAGCTATCCTTCCCGTTTCCCCGCGCGCTACCTCAACGCCCCCGCGAAACTCTCCCCCTCCGGCGACACCACCCCCAGCCACTCGGCGACGGTCGCGCCCGCGTCGGACAGCGTGCCGCGGGTGCCGAGGTCCACGCGCCCGATGCCGCGGCGCCAAGCCAGGACCGGCACGTACTCGCGGGTGTGGTCGCTGCCGGGGGCGGTGGGGTCGTTGCCGTGGTCGGCCACGATCACCAGCAAGTCGTCGTCACCGAGGGCGTCGCACAACTCCGGGAGGCGCCGGTCGAAGGTCTCGATGGCGCGGGCGTAGCCCTCCGGGTCGCGGCGGTGGCCGTAGAGCATGTCGAAGTCGACGAGGTTGGAGAAGACCAGTCCCCCCCGCGCCTCGCGCACGGCGTCGATCGTCGCCTGCATGATGGTGGTGTTGTTGCCGGCCTTGATCGCCTGGGAGAAGCCCCGGTCCCCGTAGATGCTCTTGATCTTGCCCACCGAGCAGGTGGGGATGCCCGCGCGCTCGAGCACGCTCACGATCGTGTCGCGAGGCGGGAGGACGGCGATGTCGCGCCGGTTCTCGGTCCGCACGTACGCCCCCTCGACCCCCACGAAGGGGCGCGCGATCACCCGCGCGATGCCCCACTTCTTCACCACCTCGAAGGCCGCCTCGCAGATGGCGTAGAGCCGCCACAGCGGGATCA
>CAYHRZ010000622.1:0-3155 GCA_964359125.1 uncultured Klebsiella sp.
GCTGTCCTCGTCCCCCTCGCCGTCGCAGTCGTCGTCGCCCCCGTTGCAGTCGTCGTCCAGCCCCGGCGCACGGTCGGGATCGGTGTCGTCGCAGTCGGTGGACACGTCGGCGCCGTCGCCGTCCTGGTCGTGGTCCGAGCCGCCACTACAGTCCTGGTCCACGTCGTCGTACCACACCTCGGCCGCGCCCGGGTGCACCGTCCGGTCGTCGTCGTTGCAGTCGCCCTCTTCGACGGTCCAGCCGTCGGCGTCGTCGTCGGCCGGGAAGTAGTCGGTCGGGTCGTGCTTGCTCACGACGTCGGTGGGGCAGGCGAACAACAGGGCGAACAACATGGGCGATCCTCAGCCGCGCTCAGGCGCGGCGGCAAACACGGGGAACAAGTGTAGACGGGTGTAGTCGAGGCCGGCCACGAGACCGAGCACCCCGGTGAGGGCGCTGGGGAGGCGAGCATCCACGCCGACCAGCACGCAGCACACGGCGACGAAAAGGGCGATCGCGGTGGCGCGGCCCCAGCCGGTCGTGGCGGGGCGCCCGACGCCGGTGCGCCAGCGGTGCACCAGGAGCGGGATGAGCGAGGCCTGGACGATCTCGCGGGCGAACCACGCCAGCATGAAGACGGCCGGCATGCGGTCGGCGAGCACCAGCGTCCACGCGAGGTTGACGTGCAAGACCTTGTCGGCCCAGGCGTCGAGCGCCGCCCCGGCCGCGCTCGCGGTGCCGGTGCGCCGGGCCAGGGGGCCGTCGATCACGTCGGTGAGGATCGCCAGCAGGTACACGGCGGCCAGCCAGGCCAGGTCGCCGACGAAGGGCACCGCGGCCCCGAGCAGCAACCGGGCCAGCGTGAGGGCGCTGGCGGCGTTGGCGAGGTCGGCGAGGCGCACGCCGCCGCATCTATCACGCGGGGGGGCCGGCCGGTCCAGTACCGGGATAGCTCCGGCACGATGATCGCCCTCAGCCCCCTGCTCACCCTGCTCGCCTGCCCCGTCGACGACCCGGCCGAGAGCGGCGACCAGGCGGTCCCGGACCTCAGCGAACGCCTCGGCGCCGCCGAGGTGCGGGCGGGCGTGGTGACCAGCGCCCACGCCCTCTTCGGCGGCATCTCGGCCGAGGGCCAGCTCGGCGACGTGAAGATCTACAACGACCGCGTCCGCTTCATCATCGAGGCCGTGGGTGACTCCGGCTACTACGTCGACTACGGCGGCAACCTCGTCGACGCCGACCTCGTGCGGCCCGAGGGCCAACCCGGTCGCGACATGATCGACGAGATCGCCCCGATGGTGAGCCTGGCCCGCGTGGTCGACGCCACCGCCGTGGAGGTGGTCGACGACGGGGCCACCGGCGTGGCCCACGTGCGCGTGACCGGCCGCGGCGCGCCGATGCGCCTGGCTACCGGGGCCTTCGACAACCCCGGGATCGTGCCGGACCACGACCTCACCATCGTGACCGACTACGTGCTTCGACCCGGCGAGTGGACGATGGAGGTCACGACCACCGTCCAGAACGACGACAGCGCGGACTTCACGGCGACGATCGGGCTGCTCGGCATCGTGGGACAAGAGGTCGGCGACAACTGGCGTCCCCTCACCGGCTTCGACGACCCCGCCGACGGCGAGCGCACGATGGAGGCGCTGACCGGCCGCCAGAACCAGGGCACCTTCGCGATCATGGCGGGGCAGGGGGCCCTCGCCGCGAACAGCGTGGGCGACCTGCTCTCCGGCCTCGCGGCGGGCGTCAGCGCCTTCGACGAGGCCACGGTCATCGCCCCGGGGAGCAGCGCCGCGTGGACGGCGCGGGTTGGGATCGCCCCGGACCCGGCCACCTTGGAGCGCGAGCGCCTGGACCGCGAGGGGACGGCATTCGAGGAGGTGGGCGGCCTGGTGACCGCGGGCGGCGCGCCGCTGGAGGGTGCCCGGGTCCACGTCCTCGACGACGACGACCAGGTCCTCAGCTTCGCGATCACCGGCGCCGACGGTGCCTGGAGCGCGCCGGGCCTCGGCGCGGCCCGCTTCGTGGCCACCGGCCGCGGCGACGGCATCGGCATCGACCTCCCCGCCGGCCACGGCAACGCCGCCCCCTACGACCGCAGCGGAGACGACACCCTCGGCAGCCTCCGGGACGGCGGCGTCCCGGTCCCCTTCGCGACCGGCTACGGCGTGAGCGACGCGAGCACGGGCACCGACTTCGAGCTCGTCCCAGCGGGGTGGTTGCACGTGGCGGTGGGCGACGGCGGGGCGGCGGCGGTGATCGTCGACTTCGCGGTCGGCGACGCCGTCGCGGAGGACCGCGCGCTGTTCCCCGGCCGCCCGGGCGGGCACGCCAGCATCGCCTACGTGCTCGACGGCGACGCCAGCTTCCCCGTGGAGCCCGGCGACTACACCGTCACCGTCCACCGTGGCGCGCAGTACGAAGTCGCGACGTCGAGTGTGACGGTCGCCCCCGGGGCGGTCACCGACCTCGCGGTGGATCTCGTGCGCGCCTACGAGGTGGAAGGGGTGATCACCCTGGACCCGCACAGCCACGCCTCCCCCTCGGCCGACGGGGGCATCCCCATGGAGGAGCGCCTCTTGGTCACCGCCGCCACCGGGACCGACGTGCACTTCGGGACCGACCACGACCACGTGGCCGACTACAACCCCGCCTTGCAAGCGATGGGCCTCTCGGGGCGGCTGAAGTCGGTGGTGGCCGACGAGGTCAGCCCCGTGCCACGCGGGCATTTCAACGCCTACCCCGCACGCCAGGACGGCCGCGTCAATGGCGGCGCCCCCCGGTGGTGGTGGGGGGTCGAGAGCACCAGCGCCCTGTTCGACTGGATCCGCGAGTTCGTCGGCGACGACGGCATCATCCAGGCCAACCACCCCACCGGGGCATCCGGGATGTTCGAACTCGCCGACTACAGCCCGGCCTCGGGCGTGGTGGGAAACGGCAACAAGTGGTCGGACGACTTCGACGCGATGGAGTTGATCAACTCCGGGACCTACGACGAGTACTTCCCCTACTACCTGGACCTCGTCAGCCGGGGACAACTCGTCACCCCCGTGGGCGTCACCGACAGTCACACCCACCGGGGGGGCGACCCGGGACTGCACTTCACGTGGCTCTACACGGGCGGCACCCTCGCCCAGTTCGACGACGACGTGCTGAAGTCGGCCATGGC
>CAYHRZ010000623.1:0-2780 GCA_964359125.1 uncultured Klebsiella sp.
TGCTGCTGATGTTGTCGGCGAGCGTTGACCTGATGGTGGTGGAGGGCGACGCCGACCGGCCGCGTTTCCACCACGCCGAGGGCCCTACGCGCAAGATGTTTGCCGACAACCCCGACGCCGACTACTGGCGTGCGCCGATTCGCCTCGGTGAAGGCCGACAGTACCGCGTGTGGGGACGCGTGCCACCCGGCACCACCTACGTGGGCATCCTGTTGTACCGCCGCGGTGGCGTGGTGGGCCGCTACATGCCCGACCGCGACTTCGTCCACGACGGCAACTTCGACCTGGTGCTCTCCGCCGACGAGGGCGCGGGCCTGCGGGGCGAGGGTGACGAGACGGCGGTGATGGTGCGGCAGTACTTCTCCGACCGCGCCGTGGAGTTGCCCATCGAACTGCACGTGGCTTTCCTCGGGACGCCGGGCGCCGGGGCACTGGAACCCCGCGTCCTGGCCCGCGACCTCGACCGCGCCCGCAAGAACCTCGAGGCGGTGTTTGCCCGCACGCTGGGCACCTGGGAGATGGCGCGGGTGGGCCTGCTCAACCGCTTCGTGCAGCTCGACGGGGCGGCGCTGTTCCCCACGCCCGACAACACCTACCTCGCCTGTTGGTATCGCTTCGGGCAGGACCAGCTCATGTTCGTGCGCGGCCGCGCCCCCCGCGCCCGGTACTGGAGCTTCTGCCTGTACAACGTGTGGATGGAGAGTGGCGACTACCGGCAGGCGCGGGTGTCGATCAACCACCAGCAGGTAAAGTTGGACGGCGACCGGTACGAGATCTGCCTCGCCCACCGCGACCCGGGGCACCCCAACTGGATCCACACCACCGGGCACCTCGCCGGGTACGCGCTTTTGCGGTGTTTGCTGCCCGGGGGGGAGATCGATGCGCCCAGCATCGAGGTGAAGTACGAGCGGGAGTGGCACCGGGGGTAGCGCCCCCTACCTCGAAACCACCACCCAACTCGCCAGTAGCAAGTTTGCCCCGCCGTTGTCGTACACCTCGCCGTCCTGGTAGGCCTCGTAGGTGAAGGTGTTGGCTCCACCGAGCACCACGTCGGCGCTGATGTCGACCACCACGTGCTCCACCTCCTTGCCGGGGCACCAGCCGTTGCGGCCGTACCACCAGGTGCCGTACTGGTTGGGCACGGTGCCGTCGGCGGTCTGCGCCATGCAACCGTAGGTGGGGTCGTCGATGGGGAAGTCGATCAGGTGCTCCACCCCGTTGACGTAGAAGTGGTGATCGAAGGGACAGAACTCCGCTCAGTGCCCACTGTCTACCTGGCCGTGGCCGGAAAACGACACCACCAGTTCCACCTTCGCCGCGTCGGCGGGGAGGTCGAGGACGATGGGTTCGCGGTCGTTGTAGGTGGCCACCGCCACGCCGCCGCTGAACAGCGGGGTGAGCTCCGCCGGGCGGGCGGCCTTGCCGGTGTTGGAGAAGCGCAGGTCCAGGCTCACCTCGTAGGGCTGCTGGGTGTAGTAGGCAAAGGTGAACTCGCCACCGGCGGCAAGCAAGGGCAACAACGACGACACGTCGTGGATCCAACGCCCCTCGCGGTGGTAGGTGGTGATGTAACGACCGAACTCGCTACAGTTGCTCTGGTCGCTGTCACACAGGAACAGCCAGTTTAGGTAGTCCCAGGCGGGACAGGTGCCGTACTCGCCGTCGCCCACGCAGCCGAGGTAGTGGTCCAAGGTGAGCGTGTCGAAGGTGGCCATGGTGGCGGCGTCGGGCAGGGAAACGGTGGACCAGCCCATGACCCCCGCCCAGCCGGGGTCGCTGATCTCTTCCCCGGCAAACACCGGGATCACGGTGGCGCCGTCGGCGTCGAGCGCGGCCTGCCGCGTGGCCTCGAAGTTGTAGTACACCGCCTCGTTGGCGGCCATGGAGATGTCGGGTTCGAACCACCCGTAGCTGGCGTTGTAGCGCTCGGGGTTGGCGAAGCTGCCGATGTAGCGGAGACGCTGGAAGCGGTCGATCCCCATCCCCCAGTTGGGCGCCCGCATCGTGTCTCGGAGCCAGCCCCCGGCGTCGCGGTAGTCGCTGGTCACGCGGACGATGTGTTCTTCCCAGTGTTCGCGATCGTCGCCGGAGAGGTCCTCGAGGAAGTTCTCGATGCCGCTGTCGAGCATCGCCAGCTCCGCGTCGCGGTCGGCCTGGTCTTTCTCGGTGGAGACGAAGAGGACGTAGGTGTCGTGGGGGAGGGCGTCGAACAGGGCGGTGGTGTCGCGCTTGCGGTCCCAGAGGTGGTCCGGCCAGCCGGTGGCCTGGGCCGGCTGGGAGGGGATCACCAGGAAGGTGTCGCAGCCGGTCCAGTGCTCGGAGAGCGTCCAGTCCCCAGCGGAGGTCTGCACGGTGAAGTCGGCGGCGGTGGCGTAGAGCGCGTCGTCGTCCTCCGCGTCGACCCAGGGCCGGGGCGCGAGGCCGTCGCTGCACTCGGTCACGGCGCTGCTGGCGGTGTCGGCGGTGTCCGTCGCGTCCGAGTTTCCGGGCGGGGAGTCCCCGTCGACGGGGCTGCAGGCGAGGAGGATCGCGATCACGTGGGCCTCGTGGAGGGAAGCGAGGGTAGCACGAGGGGCAGCCACTCACCGCGCCGGATAGCGAGCCGCCGCCATGATCCTCGCCCTGTTGTCCCTCGCCGCCGCCGCCGACCGGCCGGTGGTCTACGGTTACCACGCCTACTGGACCGACGATCCCGCTACCCTCGACTTCGACCGGCTCACCCACGTGGCGATCTTCAACGTGGACCTGTATCCGAGGTGAGCTGAGTGCTTCGCGCCGGT
>CAYHRZ010000623.1:2790-3152 GCA_964359125.1 uncultured Klebsiella sp.
CGCGACCGACGGGTCACTATCATCGACCTCACACTGGACGAGCGTGGCCAGCGAGGTGGTGGCCGCCGCGCACGCGAAAGGGGTGAAGGTCCACCTGTGTGTCACGGCCTTCTACGACAGCGAACACGACGCGGTGTTTGGCGACGACGACGTGCGCGAACGGCTCATCGACGAGCTGGCCGAGTTGGTGGCGGACTACGGCGCCGACGGCGTGAACGTCGACTTCGAGGGGCTGTCGTCGGCCTACCGTGAAGACATGGTCGACTTCGTGGTGGACCTGCGCGCCCGGGTGGGCGAGGTGGTGCTGGCCACGCCGGCGGTGGACTGGTCGAGCGCCTGGGACTACGCCGCGCTGGCCGACG
>CAYHRZ010000624.1:0-3151 GCA_964359125.1 uncultured Klebsiella sp.
GAGCCGCGGGCTGCGCGGCCACGGACCGGCGCCGGGCGCGGGGCCGCTGGCTTATCTGGGGGCGTTTCTCGATCCATGGGTGGCGGCCGGTGTGTGCCTGCTGATTCTGTGGATGCTCTCGCGCATGGCGCTGCTCAGTTGGGCGGACCTGAGCTACGTTCTGCCGGTGACCGCGTCGGGCTACGTCCTCACCGCGATTGCCGGGCACTTTCTGCTGGGTGAACATCTATCGGCCACGCGCTGGGCCGGCACGGTCTCGATCGTGGCGGGGGTGGCGCTGGTGGGCGTGACAGACCCGCTTACGAAGGAGCGCAAGCCGTGACCTGGCCGCTGGTGGCGGCCATCGTCGGAGCGACGATTGCCGCCGACGTGCTGCAAAGCGTCGAAATGAAACGCCACGGCGAGATCCGCGATTTCCGCCCCGGCTCGCTGGGGCGGGCGATGGTTGCGCTGGCGCGGCGCTGGCCCCTGATTTTGGCGGTCTTCTGCATGGCGGTTTCGTTCTTCGCCTTCATGACCCTGCTCTCGGTGGCCGACCTGAGCTTTGCGGTTCCGGCTACCGCCGCAACCTACGTATTCGAGACCATTCTGGCCCGCTGCTACCTCAAAGAGCGGGTCACCTGGAAACGCTGGACCGGCGCCGCGCTGGTCGCCGGCGGCGTGGCGATGCTGGCGCTGTGACTACTCTGCTGACTGTCGCCGCGGCCCAGGGGGGCCGTTTTGAAAAGGTGTGGCGGGATGCCCCGCAGCGGCCGAATGCCCGGGGCGCACCCCCCCGCCCCCGACGGGTGGTCCGGGTTGCCCTCCACGTGGACCACGCGGCCGTCCTTGTTGCGGGCCACGATCCCGCAGGCGGTGGCGCAGCCGTTGCACAGGCCTGCGTAGTAGCTGGCGAGCCCGGGTTGCACGTTCTCGGGGTTGGCGACGTAGGGCAGCACCTTCTCGGCGGGCACCTTGTAGTCGTAGGTGCACGCGGCGGCGGTCGCGGACGACGCCACCAGGCCCGCCTTGAGGAAGTCACGACGATTGAGGGCTTCCATCTCGGCTCCTACTTGTGGCAGGTCCAGCAGTCCTTCAGCTCAGCGCGCCGAAGTTCTGCCTTGGTGCCGTAGTTCTCGTCGATGCTCTCGTGCTGCGCGTGGCAGTCGAGGCACCAACCCATCTTCAGCGTCGCTACGCGCTGGTTGACGGTCATTTCTTGGACTTCGCCGTGGCACTCCTGGCACTCCAGCCCACCGCTGATGTGCCGCTTGTGCGAGAAGTAGACGTAGTCGGGGATGTCGTGCGTCTTGTTCCACGGGATCACCTCGCCGCGCTCCCAGAAGCCCTTGAGCTTCTCCAACTCCGGCCGGCCGGTGGCGTCGACCAGGGCGTGGCAGCCCATGCAGACGCTGGTGGCGGGGACACCGGCGTGGATGCCCTTGCGCGCGTTGCTGTGGCAGTAGTTGCAGTCGACGCCCAGCTGCTTCACGTGCAGGGTGTGCGTGAACGCGATGGGCTGCTCGATGAGTTCCGACGGCGGCTCGCCGACGGTGACCACGAGGTTGCGGTCGAACAATTCAGGCGGGAGCAGGTTCTTGCTGCCAACAGTGAAGTTCTCGGCGTCTTGCGCGGCCTCGGCGTTCGCCTCGGTCGCGCAGCCGGCCACGCCCACGATCGCGCTGAGGCATAGCGCGAGCGCCAGGAAGGCCCGGGTGAGCTGTCGCATCGTTCCTCCAGCCGGGGCGGCGGGTGGACTAGGGGGGGAGGGGTCGCTGACGGGGGCGCCACCCTAATCGTGCGCGTGGTGCCTGGGAAGGGCGCCCCGCGACATACGGTGACAGCCCCCGCCGAAGGGGCTGAAAAACTCGGCTAGGGCTTCTGGAACTCGCTCTCGATGTAGGCGAGGACGTCCCAGGCCTGGTCGTCGGTGAGGCCGAGCGGGGCCATCGCGGTGCCTTGGATGCCGTTCATGATCGACCAGTGCTTGACGCCGATCGACGTGGCGGCCCAGCGCTCGTCCCACGTGAACTGCGCGGGCTTCTGCGGCAGGGCCGTACCGGCGATACCCATGCCGTCGCCCCCGGCGCCGTGGCAGCTGACGCACTTCGTCTCGTACTCGGCCTTGCCGGCCGCGATGGCCTCGGCCTTCCCCTTCTTCGGGTTCTCCATGCTGTCCGCGCCGGCGGCCTTGGCCTTCTCGTAGGCGGCCTTGGCGAGGTCGTCGGGCGTGTAGGGGCCGGAGACAGGCGCCGCGGCGGGCGCGGCCGCGGGGGGCGGCGCCACCACGGCGGGAGCCGGCGGGGGCGCGGCGGCGGGCGCGGGAGCGGGCTTGGGATCTTCGCCACAGGCGGTGAGCGACAGCATCAGGGCAACGGTTTGCATCGGTCCTCGGTGAGAGCGCCGCGCGACTAACCGGTCTCCCGCCCAGGACGCCACGGGCGTTGGCTGTGGGAGATCACACCCCGCCGAGCGACTAGAGGTGCCCCACGGGGCGGAGGCGGTACATCGCCTCCATCAGGCCGTTGAACGCGCTCTCCTCGTCGTCGATCTCCTCGATGTCGGGCACCTGGGCAAGCACCTCGTCGATTGAATAGCTCCGGAGCGTGGCCAGCGCGCTCTCCTCGGCGATGATCTCCGCCGCCGTCGTCGCGTCGAGCTTGTACATCACGGACCTCGTGCCTAGTTCTCGGCCCTATCGCGGCCCTGCCGCCCAGGAGTCAACCTTGTCCCAAGACGTGAGCGCCTCCGCATTCCAAGCCGAGGTGATCGAGCGCTCCCACTCTGTGCCCGTGGTGGTCGACTTCTGGGCCCCGTGGTGCGGTCCCTGTCGCACATTGGGGCCGGTGCTCGAGCGGCTCGAAGCCCAGTCCGGCGGCGCGTGGATGCTCGCCAAGCTCAACACCGACGAGAACCAGGGACTCGCCCAGCAGTTCGAGATCCGAGGCATCCCCGCGGTGAAGGCCTTCATCAACGGCAAGGTGGCGGCTGAGTTCGTCGGCGCCCTCCCCGAGGCGCAGGTCCGCGCCTGGTTGGCCAAGCTCGCGCCGGTGAATCCCCGGAAGTTGGAGGACGAGGCCCGCGCCAAGTTCGCCGACCCCGGTGTGGACCTGGCCGGGGCTCAAGCGGCCTTCGACAGCGACAACTCCGTCGCCAACACCCTCGCCCTCGG
>CAYHRZ010000625.1:0-3150 GCA_964359125.1 uncultured Klebsiella sp.
ACTGCGGGCACGGCGCGGGGGCTGGACCGGCGGGTGGTGCCCGAGGGCGTGGAGATCGTCGAGGCGGGTGGCGAGGTCCGCGTGAAGCACCTCCGCGCGGAGTGCTTTCCTGTCCCCCACGACACCGAAGATCCCGTGGCTTGGCGAGTCCACGCGGGCAATGTCACCGTGGGCGTCGTCACCGACCTCGGCCGACCCACCAACCTCGTGGTCGACAAACTCCGCGGCTGCGACTTCGCCGTGGTCGAGTTCAACCACGACGAGGACCTGCTACTCGACGGCCCGTATCCCTACTGGTTGAAGCAGCGCATCAAGAGCAACAAGGGGCACCTGTCCAACCGGCAGGCGCAGGGGTTGCTCGCCGAGGGGCTCTCGTCCCGCCTCAAGACCGTCGTGCTCGGCCACCTCTCCGAGGAGAACAACGCACCCGAGATCGCCCGCGCGGCGGCCCGGGCGGTGCTCGACGAGGCGGGGGTAGACGACGAGATCCAGTTGTTCGTCTCGGAGCAGCGGCGCGCGCTGGCGCCGTTCACCCTGCGCGCGGAGACCTGGTAGATGATCACGCGGTACTCGACGCCCGAGATGGTGGCGGTGTGGACACCCGAGCGGCGGTTCGCGATCATGCTCGAGGTGGAGCTGCTGGCCTGCGAGGCCATGGAGGCGCGCGGGGAGGTGCCGGTCGGCACGGCCGCCGTCTGCCGGTCCCGGGCGCGGTTCGAGCCGGATCGTGTGGACGAGATCGAGCGCACGGTGAAACACGACGTGATCGCCTTTCTCACCAACGTCAACGAGCACGTGGGCGAACCGGGGCGACACCTGCACAAGGGCATGACGTCGAGCGACGTGCTCGACACCGCGCTCGGTGTGCAACTCGCGGAGGCCGGGGCGCTCTTGCTGGCGGAGGTGGATGCCGTGCTCGACGCCTTGCGGGCGCGGGCCGAGGAGCACGTCGACACGATCTGCATCGGGCGTAGCCACGGCATCCACGCGGAGCCGGTCACCTTCGGGTGGAAGCTGGCGATCCTCTGGGACGAGTTCCGGCGGGGGCGGGCGCGACTGGTGCACGCGATCGACGACGTGTCGGTGGGCAAGATCAGCGGCGCGGTGGGCACCTTCGCGCACGTTCACCCGGACGTCGAGGCCTACGTGTGTCAGCGACTGGGGTTGCGCCCGGCGCCCGCGTCGAACCAGGTGGTTCAGCGAGACCGGCACGCCTACTTCTTCGCAGTCTTGGCGTTGATCGCGAGCAGTATCGAGAAGCTGGCGGTGGAGGTGCGGCACTTGCAGCGATCCGAGGTGGCCGAGGCCGAGGAACCGTTCACGCCCGGGCAGAAGGGTTCGTCGGCGATGCCGCACAAGCGAAACCCCATCCTCAGCGAGAACCTCACCGGCTTGGCGAGGTTGGTGCGAGGCTACGCCCAGGCCGCGCTCGAGGACGTTCCCCTGTGGCACGAGCGCGACATCAGCCACAGCTCGGTGGAGCGGGTGGTCGGCCCCGACGCCACGGTAACCTTGCATTTCATGTTGCGGCGGCTGAAGGGGCTGGTGTCGGGGCTGGTGGTCTACCCGGAAAACATGAAGCGAAACCTGCAGCGCAGCGGGGGGATCTACTTCTCCCAGCGGGTGCTGCTGGCGCTGGTGGAGTCCGGCTTGTCGCGGGAGGAGGCCTACGCCCGGGTGCAACACAACGCGACGCGGGTGCACGCCGAGGGCGGTTGGTTGCCGGATCGCCTCGCGGCCGACCCCGCGGTGGGTGGCGTGCTCGGGGCGGAAGCAATCGCCGGGCTCTGCGACCTCGGCTGGTACGTGCGTCACGCGCGGATGGTCCAGGCCCGGGTTTTCGCCGCGCAAGCGTAGCTGCGTGACTCATCGCGCGGCGGTGCTGTCTTGGGGCCAAGAATGGCGGGGGCCACCTCTTCGCCGGGGTGGTCGTGCCTCCCGTGGTGTCACGATTCATCGCGCTCGGAGCCGTTGTGCGGGCTACCCATGCACATGCGCCTCGTCCCAGCGCTCGTGCTCGGTCTCCCTCTCGTGGGTTGTTCGACGGAGTGTCACGCACCACTGGTCCTCGCAGGGGGCAGCGGCGCGTCGGCGACGGTCACGGTCGCGCCGCTGGTGGTCGAGACCGCCGAGGAGGTGGATGTTGTCTTCGACTGGAGCGCGGCGTCGACCGACATCGACTGCGCGGCGTTCGACCCCTACGCCGACGTGGACCTGGTGGGGTTCATGCGGTTCCCGCTGTTGTCCGGCGAGGAGGTTCTCGAAGGCTGGGGGCAGAACGCGCTGGTTCAGGCCGACACCAACGGCTTCCTGGCTTGCGAGCCCGAGCCGGGGACGGCGCGCTGCTCCACGGCAAACGGGTGGTTCAACGGAACGAGCTACACGCTCGTTGGCACTTGGGACGCCGATGGCGGGGTTTTCTTGGTCACCGTTGGCACCGGCCAGGCGTTCGAACACACTCGCTTGTACGTGGTGGCCGTCCCCACCGTGGGGAGCGACGTCCAGGAGGTGCTGCTCGACGACGGGTGCGGGAACGTGGCGGTGGAAGTGGAACTGGAGGGGTCGGAGGTCGCGGGGGACGGCGACGACGTATGCGACACGGGCCACAGCGGGTCGGGCGGCGGGGTCTGGCCGTTGGACTGGTCGCAGGTCGACGCCGACCTGCTCGGGGAGCCTCTCTCCGGCGAGCGGATCGACGAGGTTGTGGTTTCCCGGTACGAGATGACGGTGAGGGAGTTGGAAGTGGCGTTCCGGGACCGCGATTCGCTGGCCGCCGAGCGCTACGTTCTCGCCGTCGACAGGCAGACTTCCTGCGACCTGGCCGATGCCTACGACGGCCTGCTCGCCTTCGACGGTTTCGATGGCAGCGGTACCTGGACGGTGGAGTTGCGTCGCGGTAGCGATGCCTGGGACATCCCTTCGTACCTCGCGGTCATCGCGGCGGGGTGACCCTCCCGAGGTGCCTCGGGTGCGCGGTGCGAGCCCAGCGCGCGGTGCGGGCCGGTGGTGCTCGGCGGGCGGTGCTGGAACGGGGGGCCCTCGGTAGCCCGGACTCGGCCGCGATTACTCAGTTTGGCGCGGGCTGGATGACGGCGGGGGCCTCGTAGGTCGCGGGCGGGTGGTCCGCGACGAACTCACTGGGTGCGGGCG
>CAYHRZ010000626.1:0-3148 GCA_964359125.1 uncultured Klebsiella sp.
CCTGTTCGACAGCGTCGACAAGTTCGACTCCGGCACCGGTTGGCCGAGTTTCACCCGCCCGCTCAAGCCCGACCGCGTGCGGGACCTTCGCGACAGCACCCACGGCATGGTGCGCGTGGAGAACCGCTGCGCCCGCTGTGACGGGCACCTGGGGCACGTCTTCGACGACGGACCGCCCCCCACCCTGCTCCGCTACTGCATCAACAGCGCGTCGCTCAGCTTCGTGCCGGCGTGAAACGGGAGGTTGCCATGTTCTTGTCGTCGCTCGTCTTCCTCGGGGCCTGCATGGCGGCCACCTCGGGCGAGGCGTCTACCGAGGGCTTCGCTGACTTGCCGGTGCCGGGCCCCGGCCAGGCGGTGGCGGTGGTGGCGGGGGGCTGTTTCTGGTGCATGGAGTCCGACTTCGACAAGCTCGAGGGCGTGGTCCACACCACCAGCGGCTACGCCGGCGGCCACGTGGAGCGCCCGGAGTACATGGCGGTGGCGGGGCAGACCACCGGCCACCTCGAGGCCGTCCACGTGGTTTACGACACCACCAAGCTCAGCTACGAGCAGGTGATCACCTACTTCTTCCACCACGTCGATCCCACCGACGACGGCGGACAGTTCTGCGACCGGGGGCCGGAATACGCCACTGGGATCTTCCCGGTCGACGCCGAGCAGGCGCGGGTGGCCGAGACAGTGAAGGCGGGGTTGGGCCTGTCCAAGCCAGTGGTCACCAAGGTCTACCCGGCCGGCGTGAAGTTCTGGACGGCGGAGGCCTACCACCAGGACTTCCACCACACCAACCCCGGCCGCTATGGCAGCTATCGCCTGGGGTGCGGCCGCGACGCGAAGGTGCGGGCGATCTGGGGGCCCGGCTAGTCGTCGCCGGTCGTCGACTGCGCCTTCGCCGTGGCCATGTCGATCCGCCGGGCCACCTCGTCGGTGATCTTCCCGATCACCGCCAGCGCCGCGAGGTTCTCCTTCACCTGCTCCGGCCGGGAGGCACCGGTGATCACCGTGCTGACGTGCGGGTTTCGCGCGCACCAGGCCAGTGACAACTGCGCCAGCGAACAACCCAGCTCCCGCGCGATGGGCTCGAGGTTGCGGACCGCCTGGATGCGGGGCTTGGTGATGCCGCTCTGCAACCACGCGTAGTTCTCGCTGGAGAGCCGCGTGCCCGCGGGCACCTCGTCGTTGTACTTGCCGGTGAGCACACCCGAGGCCAGCGGGCTCCAGGTGGTGGTGCCCATGCCAAAGTCCTTGTAGAGCGGCGCGTATTCCTGCTCCACCCGTAGCCGCCAGAACAGGTTGTACTGCGGTTGTTCTACACTCGGCGGCGTGAGGCCCAGCCGCGCGGCCACCTCGTGGGCCTCGCGGATCTTGGCGGCGGGCCACTCGCTGGTGCCCCAGTACAACACCTTGCCCTGCCGCACCAGCACGTCCATCGCGCGCACCGTTTCTTCGACGGGCGTGTCGGGATCGGCCCGGTGACAGAAATACAAGTCCAGGTAGTCGGTTTGCAGGCGACGCAGCGCGGCGTGACAGGCCTCCATCACGTGTTTGCGTGACAGTCCCTTGTCGTTGGGACCCTCGCCGCCCCAGAACACCTTCGACGAGACCACCAGCGCCGAGCGGGGCAGGTCCTTGAGCACCTCGCCCACGATCACCTCGGCCTTGCCGTTGGCGTAGGCCTCGGCGTTGTCGAAGAAGTTGACCCCGCCCTCGTAGGCGGCGAGCAAGCAAGCCCTCGCCCGGCGGTCGTCGGTTTCCCCGCCGTAGGTGGCCCAGCTCCCGATCGAGAAGACCGAGAGCTTGAGCCCGGAGTTGCCCATCCGGCGGTAGATCATCGCCAGGCCTCCCAGTCGGCCGGCATCCAGCCCCGCGCGCCGTACACCAGGTTCGGGTCGATGCGGGATCCGGAAGAGCCGAAGTACTCGTAGTTGTAGCCCACGCCGTCGGTGCTCGACTGGGTGGACCAGTACTCGATGCCCACCACCTCGCCGTCGTCGACCAGCCAGTCCACGAACATGACATTGTGCCCGCTGCCGCTGTGCCGCCAGAACTGCAAGAAGTCGCCGGGCAAGAGCTTGGAGAAGTCGGTGATCTCCTCCCCCACGCCGTAGTTCTCCATCGCGACACTCGGCCCGGGGCCGTCGAGCTCGCGCACGAACCAGTCCACCCGGAAGGTGTCCAGGTCGGCCACGCTCATCGTGTTGATCGTACCATCCCCGCCGGTGCTCGCATCCACCTCGGCCCAGGCGCGCATGTACACCTCCCAGGTGAGGCCCACGCAGTAACAACGCCCCTCCGGGTCCCCCTCGGCCACCAGGGTGTCGCGGTACCAGATGTCGCGGGTGGTGCCCGCCCAGTCGGAGCCCGAGGGCCAGTAGTAGCCGTTGGTGCCGTCGGTGGGGTAGCTCAGGACGTAGCTCCACACCACGTCGTTGAAGCTCGACGTGGTGGGATCCTCCTCGGGGGTCACCGTCACCGTGATGGCGTCTGTCGCCGAGGCAGCGATGGCCTCGACGTCGCGCGCGTAGCCCGTGCCGGTGAAGCTGTAGGTGAGGGTGCCCTCGCCGTCGCCCTCGGTGTCGACCGTGCCGATGGGCCAGCCGTCGGCGTACATTTCCACCACGCCCACGTCGGTCGACGAGGTGACGGTGAACGTGACCGGGTTGGCCACCTCGGCGCCGTCGGAGGGCGAGGTGATGGTGACCCAGGTCCCGCCGTCGCTCACGCGGATCGAGAGGGCGTCGCGCGAAAGTTCGCTCCCGCCGCCGTAGCCCACCAGCTCCAGGTCGTACTTGCCCTCGGCCAGGCTCACCACCAGGGTGCCATCCAGTTCGGTGGCGCTGGTGATCGCCACGTCGTCGGCGAGTAGTTCGACGGCATCGACCTCGGTGCCCGCCCGGTACGACAGCGTAAACGTGCTGGACACCGTTTCGCCGTTGGCCGGCGAGGTGACGCGCACCGCGCCCTCGCCGAGGAGATTATCCTCGTTGACACTCGACTCCGCCTCGTGGACTTCGGTGGGGCCACCGGGGGACGGGCAGGCGAGGAAGAACAGCAACATCCGCCGGAGCTAACTGGTTAGCACCGGCGCCGTGATCCTCCTGCTCGCCTGCGCACCCGAGCCCCTGTTCCTGGCGCGCCCCTTCCCGGG
>CAYHRZ010000627.1:0-3141 GCA_964359125.1 uncultured Klebsiella sp.
GGTCGCACGGCAAGACGGAGATCGCCCCCGGCTCCCACCCGGCCTCCACCACGATCTCGCCGAGGACCAGCGCGGCGGAGGGCGTCTGCTCCGCGGGTTTCACCACCACCGGGCACCCGGCAGCGATGGCAGGGCCCACCTTGTGGGCAACGAGGTTCAGCGGGAAGTTGAAGGGACAGATCGCCGCGACCGGGCCGCGGGGGAACCGCCGGAGGATGCCCACCCGCCCCGCGCCTGCCGCGGTGGCGTCGAGTGGGAGCACCTCGCCGCCCACGCGGGTGGCCTCTTCGGCACAGAGGTTGAAGGTATCGATGGCGCGGCCCACCTCGGCGCGGGCGTAGGTGATGGGCTTGCCGCCCTCGTCGCGCACCAGCGCCGCGAGCTCCTCCTGGCGCGCCGCGATGGCGCGGGCGATGGCGCGGAGGACCTCGGCCCGGCGGTGGGCGGGCCAACGGGCCACCACCGGCGCGGCGGCGGCGGCGGCCGCACAGGCCGCTTCGATGTCGACGGCGGTGGCCTCGGCCACGTCGTCGAGGGGGCGACCGTCGAAGGGCGCGTGGAGAGTGCGGGCGGGGCGGTCGACGGCGCGACCGGCGACCAGCGAGGGGCGGTACATCCCTCCCGCTTAGCCGGTGCGGCCGACCTTGCCGGGACTGGGCGGCTTCGAGAGGGTGCGCCGCAGGCCGGTGGCTTCTGAACTGCCGGGGAAATCGGCCTGCAACCGCTCCATGGTGGCCGCCGCCGCCTCGGCGTCGCCGAGCTGGTGTTGGGCCGTGCCCAGCAGTTCCAGCGCCGCGGCACGCCCCTCGTACTCGGGCCAGGTGCGCAGCAGCGGCTCGATGCGACCGGTGACCGCCAACCAGGCGTTCCGCCGCTCGTAGAAGGCCGCGATGCGGAGTTCCTTCTCCGCCAGTCGCCCCCGCGCCTTGCCCAGCAGGCGGTCCACTTCCTCGCGGTGCGTGGACTCGGGGAAGCGGGCGGGGAAGCCGGCCCAGGTGTTGACCACCTGGCGGGTCCAGGTTTGATCACGATCAGGGATCAACGGGGCTTTCTTGTAGAGGGTCATGCCAAGCCGGTACACCACCACGTCGAGTTCCGGGTAGCGCGGGTGCGCCCGCATGAAGTCTTCGTAGGCCACCCGGGCCTGGTCCCACTCGTTCTTCTTGTAGTGGATGTCGGCAATCGCCAGCTCCGCTTTCAGCGAGTACGGGTCGTCACGGAAGAAGGTTCGGACGCGGTTGAACTGTTCGAGCGCCTTGGTGTAGTAGCCGCGCTTGAGGTACTTCAGCCCAAGGGCGTAGACTTCCTCGGCGCTCACCGCCTTCGGCGCCGCGAAGGCGGGGCTGGACGCGAGCCCGGCCGAGGCCACGGCGAGGGCGAGGGCGAGCTGGACGACGAGGCGGCGGAGCATGGCCGCGCGGCGTAACCTCCGTCGCCCCGCGGGGCAGGAGTGGATACAGCGGCGACACGATGCCTGCTGCCGACCCCCCTGTCACGTTCAATACCCTCGTCGTGTCGCTCGCCAGCAGCGCGCTCGCCCACCTGGGTCGCGCGGAGGGCGTGAACGTCCCCACGGACCGGGCGCTCGCCGCACACACCCTCGAGGTGCTGGACTTGTTGTCCGTCAAGACCAAGGGCAACCTCGACAGTGAAGAGGCTCGGCTCCTGGAAGCCCTGCGGGGCGAGCTGCGGTCGGCGATCGACAAGCCCACCAGCTAGTCTCCCGCCTTCGCCATTGACGCCCATCCCCCCGGCCGGCTAGGCTGCGCCGCCTTTTCTACACCTGGAGCACGCAATGACTCGGATTCTCACCCTGGGCGCCCTCGCCTACCTCGCGGCCTGTACCGGCGACACCGGCATCAAAGACAGCGGCGCGGTCGACGACGGCTGCGACGTGGTCGTGAAGACCTACCCCACCGACGGCTCCACGACGGCCTACTACCGGGGCGCGGTCGAGTTCGACCTCTCCGACGCCGACGACTCGGCCACCATCACCAGCAACAGCATCACCGGCACCGTCTCCCACAACGACGACTACACCAAGTGGACGCTCACCCCCGACGCGGCGCTCACCCCGTCCACCATCTACGACGCCACCCTTTCGTACTGCGGTGGCGAGATCGACATCAGCTTCACCACATCCGAGCTGGGCACCGCAATGGCGGACCCGTCCACGCTCACGGGCCGCACCTACGAGTTGGCGCTGGGCGACGCGCGTATCGTCGAGCCTGAGAACGTCGGCGAGCTCTTGAAGCAGTACCTCGACGTGTCGATCCTCGTGGGCATCGAGGCCTACGTGGCCGACACCGCGAAGCTGGAGATGCTGGGCGCGCTGGGCAAGGAGGGCGCCGAGCCCGCCGACCAGGACTTCTGCAACCCCTCCATCGAGTTCCCCGACGCCGACTTCTCCGCGCAGCCGCACTTCGTCATCGGTAGCTCGGGCGTCACGCCGATCACCGTGGCCGGGATCACCGTCGAGATCGGCGACCTCGAGATCAGCGGCGACTTCGCCCCCGACGGCAGCTACTTCGGCGGCGGCGTACTCTCCGGCACGATCGACACCCGCCCCCTGGTCACCCTCATCGGCGAAGACGCCGAGGAAGACGAGATCTGCACGCTGGCCGCGGGCCTCGGCATCGTGTGCGAGCCCTGCTCCGACGGCGCCTCCTTTTGCCTCAGCCTCCTCGCCGACAGCATGGTGGCCACCGAGGTGGCCGGGCTCACGCTGCAGTTCATGGAAGGCAACAACTGCACCACCACGGGCGACACCGACGGCCTGATGGACTGCGAGTCCTGGACGGCCGCGACCCTGCCCGAGCCGGAGATGATGACCTGCGAAGAGGTCGTGGAGTAGGCTCCCCCCGCGCGAATCCTGACGGGCCGGGGGGTAACTCCCGGCCCGTCGTCTTTTTGGTGCGCTCTGTGTGGCGGATCGCCTGCGGCGCGGCCATAGTCGGCGCGTTAGCACCCGCACCCTTCCGAGGTCGATCATGATTCTCTCCCTCCTTTTCGCCTGCGCGACCCAGTCCATCGGGGGCGCCGACACGGCCGACAAGGGCATCGACGACGCCGACGCCGACACCGACACCGACAGCGACACCGACAGCGACACCGACACGGACACCGACGGCGACACCGACG
>CAYHRZ010000628.1:0-3128 GCA_964359125.1 uncultured Klebsiella sp.
GAGAGCGGCGTCGAATCCGTCCAGACCACCCGAGGTGGCGAAGAGATCCTTGAAGCTCCAGAACAGATGGGCGTCGTAGGCGAGGTCGAACTGTTCGCCGTCGAAGAAACCCGGTGCCGGGGGAATGAGTTCGGCCAGCAGCATGGCCGCGTCGGAGCGACCGCGGACGCGGCGACGGACCGCCCGCCAGAATGAGGGGGGGACGAAGCCCGCGATGTCGGCGCGAATGGAGTCCACGCCACGGTCCATCCAGAAGTCCACCACGTCGAGGAACAGGCCGCGGACGACCGGGCTGTTGTAATTTAGCGAGGGCAGGGTGGCGAAGTCGAAGGCGTACTCATAGGTATCGTCGGTGTTGAAGACGTAAAGCGCTCGGAGTGGCGACTCCGGGTTGGCGAGGGCCGCTGCGAAGAACGGGTGACGGTTGGAGGTGTGGTTGGCGACCAGGTCGAACACCACCTGCATGCCGGCCGCGTGCGCCGCGGTGACAAAGGTGTCGAAGTCGGAGAGCGTGCCGTAGTCCTCCTCGAGCATGAAGTGCGCCGTCGCCGCGTAGCCGTGCGAGGTCGGTCCCGGCGTAACGGGCATCAGCCACAGCGCGTTGACGCCCAGAGCCTGCAGATATGGGAGCCTGGCGGTGAGCCCGCCGAAGTCGCCGCGACCGTCGCCGTCGGAGTCCTGGAACTCGCGCGGGAAGACCATGTAGAGGACCGCGTCTTCCGCCCAATAGCGCGGCGGGCGCGCAAAGTCGCTCCCCGCGGCCCGGCCCGCCTCGTCGACGCGCACGATCGCCGTGGCTGGATAGGAGTCGCCGAGCTGCAGATGGATGAAGTAAACGCCGGTTGGTGGGGTCGGGAAGACGACCTGGTGGCCGTCCTCAGTAGAGGTGAGAGAGAGCGGCGCCGGGTTGTTGGCGTCGGCGATGAAGCGGGGAGTACCCGTACCAGTCGAGCTGCGCGCGTCGAGCCTGACGGTCCCGTCCGCGACCGAAACGACCACGCGCGCCCGCTGGCTCGCAGCGAAGGAGGGCACGACCCAGACCTCGGTCGAATCCTCGGTGGACGACTGACCGCCCACATCGGTCACCGTAAGGCCGATTCGGTAGCGGCCGGCGACTGACGGCTCGAACTGCGGCGTGGCGTTGGGGACGCTGGACTCAACGCCGATTTGGAGCCCATCGTCGTCGAGGACTGGCAGGCCGAAGCCATCGCGCGTGACCCGCTCTTCGTCGATGTACCTGAAGGTCGCTGGCCCCGGGCCTTCAAGCACGCGCCAGGCGTAGCTCTGGATGCCGAGGCGATCCGGATCGATCGATTCGCCGCCGTCGAGCTGCACCGCGCCGCCCGTCCGGGCAAAGCGAGTGGGGCCGGCGTCGGCGACTGGCGGGGTATTGTCGCGGTTGACGAGGACCGAGGTGGTGAACGTATCTGCGGCAAGACCGTCGGTGCCCGCGCCGTCGATGAAGATGCGGTGGAAGCCCTCCGGGGGATCGACGACAGTCGCCGAGATTGTGGCCTTGCCTTGGCCGGTATCGACCGCGAAGCTCACCGGTTCGACGAGAACGATCTCGCCGGGACCAGAAGGACCGGTCGGTAGCCAGAGACCGGGCGGCTCCGTGCGCTCCAGGCGAACCCGCACCGAGGCGGCGTCGATGGGCGTCCCGGAAGCGCCAACTGCCAGCTCGACCGACACGGCAATGGATGCCGCGGTGACGAGGCTGCCGGGGAGCGGTCGGGCCGACGACGCCACGAACCGCGGCCGGTTGGGCGAGCGCACGTACAGCACGTTGTCTTTGCCGAACTGGCCCGCCAGGCCAGGGGTTCCGGGGTGCGGGTCATTGAAGAAGTTGGCATCGGGAACGTCGTCGGGGTTGAGGGCGCAGTCCGAGAGTTCCACGTAGGCGTCGGCGTTGGCGACGAACACGTAGATGTAGTCGCCTTCAGCGAGGTCCACTGATACCGACCAGGTGCCGTCGCCGGTGGGGGCCATCGGGCGGGCCGCGCACAAAGGGTTCATTCCTTCGCCGTCGTCGATGAGGAGATACGCGGTGGCGATTGCGCCCCGGTAGGTGACCTCATCGGCGCCAAACGAGAAGGCGACGTTCTCGGTGTAACTCGCGGCGAGCGCGGGGTTCGCGCCAAGGAGGACCGCTGCGGCGGCGAGCGTCCTACGAAAGGTCATGGGGCCACTTGGAGGTCGGCGCGCGGCACCGCGGCAATCTCGGCGGCCCCGACATTGCCATCGCCATCTGTGGTCGCCGGTGTTTGCGCGGGGGCGTACAGCGCGCCTCCGTCGGCAGATGCGTAGGGAAGGACGGCCAGGTAGAGGGTGCCTGGAACCGTGCCGAAGAGAGCGGCGAGATCGACGGTGCCTTCGAGAACGCCGCCAGAAGCTGCGCCTGCCAGGTCGGCGCGAGTTTCGGTGGCTGCGGACTCGAGGAGGTCGCCCGCCAGGGTGAACCAGCCGAGGAATGGATTGTCATTCTCGTCGGCGAGGAAGATGGCGCTCGCGGGGAAGGCCACCGTGCCGGCCTTGCCCCAGGGCGCGGGCTGTGCGGTAGAAGGAGGTGCGTTGGCCACGACGAGGAAGTGATCCGAGCCCTCGCCCGCGTCATCGGTGGCGACGTAGAGCACCGTCCCGGCGAGCGCGGCGCTGAGCTTCATGGTGGACGCGGCGCCCCCGGGGATGACGATGGTGCCAGCGTCGACGATGCCATCGCCGAGGTGGAATGGCGACGGTGGCGGGGGTGGGGGTGGGGGCGGCGGCGGCGGTGGGGGCAGGTGCTCATAGCTCGGCGGCGCGGCCCCGACGCAGCCGGACTCGTAGGCCCCCGGATTTAGATCGAAGGTCGTTGCTCCGGCGGCAATCGACGCCAGGGTCACTGGGAGGTTTACGTCGCGCCAGGCACCCACCACGATTACCGACGTGGCGAGTGGCTCCGTGCCGACGTCGACCACGAGGTCAGGCAGCTCTTGCTTGAAGAGGCGCAGTCCGTCTGGGGTGCCGGCGGGGTCGGGCTCGAGACCCGTGCCGGTGCCTACGTAAACGCTCGCGGTGGCGAAGTCCAGCGTGCTGCCGTCGTCGAGGAGGACGAGCGGCGCGCGCGGATCGAGCACCTTGACCTCCGG
>CAYHRZ010000629.1:0-3126 GCA_964359125.1 uncultured Klebsiella sp.
CGGCGCTCGACGCGCCGTCGAACTCCCCCACCGCACCGAGGGACACCTTGAAGCCGTCTCCAGCGTTGCCCGAGGCCGCCGCGTCCGAACCAGCGAGGTAGGCGCCACGAAGCACATACACCCCGTGAGTAAGGCCATCGGTGACCGAGAAGGCTCCGAGCTCCGCCGCCGCGCCATCGCTCACGAGGACACCTGCCTGCCCCGAGCCCTCGATTGTCAGCCAACCAGCGGTCGAGCAGTTCTCCTCGCACTCCACGTAGGACGCGCCCGTCACGAGCAGACCGTTCGTACCGGCGTCGTGAATCTCGAGGGCGGCGACACGGGCGGAGCTCGTGTCGTGGACGTACACGCCGGCTCCACTGGTCCCGTCTCCCCAAACCGCCAAGCCAGACAGCAAACCAAGTGCGCTCCCCTCGTCGACGACGACCCCGTGGCTCCCGGTGAAGTACAGGTTCACGTTGTTCGGGTAGGTCTCGTCGCCGATCACCTGGATGCGCCCCCCGTCCGGGTGGTGGAACGTCAGCGGCTCGGTGAAGTAGTAGTCCCCCGCCGCCAGCTGGATCGTCAACGTCGCACCTGTCGCGAGGTGGTAGTCGTCGAGCAGCGCGAGTGCGTCGAGCAGTTCTGTTTCCGTGGCAACGCTCCAGGTGGTGTCGCTCCGGACGATGTGGACCACGTCGTCGAGGTCGGCCGCCACCAGGTAGTCGGCCTCCACCGCGCCGAGACGGGCGTCGAGGTCGTCGTCCCCCGCCGCCCGGGCCGTCGACTCGTCGGCGAGCGAGCTGCTCGTGGCGTAGTCGAGTGACGCTACCCAGCTCTCCGTGGCGTAGCCGAGGAGCGAGGCCGAGGTGAGGTAGTCGCCGAGCACCAGGTCCAGGTCGTCGCGGAGCAGCGTGTCGGCGTCGGCGCGCGCCGTGGACTCGTCTTGGAGCAGCACCGCGAGGGTGTCGGCGGCGGCGGCCAGCGCAGCATCGGCGGACTCGCGGGCGGTAGCCTCGGCGACGTCGGCCGCGTCGCGGGCGCTCGCCTCCGCGGCGAGGTCCGACGCCGTGGCGTAGGGCGCGGCCTCGATGGTATCGACCCTCCCCGCCAGCGCGTCGACCTGGGCCTGCAGCGCGGCCATCGAGGCCTCGAACTCGGTAGCCGCCTCCTCCTTGCCCTCGGCGTACCCGCGCGCGTAGGCAGCGTCGGCGTCCGCGGTATCGACCTCGCTCGACGGGGGCTCGGGGCATGCGACGAGTTGCAACAAGAGGCCAAGGGGCACGGGAACTCCGGGGAGTCGTTGACGCTACCACACACCAGGTCGCGTGGACAATGCGACGGGTTGACACACGCCCCCCCGGCAACGCCGGGAGCAACGGCCGGAAGGAGGGAGGGGGCGCCGCCCGAACCGGCGTGCAGCGTGCCAGCCCCACGAGGCCTGGGCGTGCGACTCCCAGCAGCCAGCACCACCCCCGCGCCCCTCACCCCCAGACGATCGTCGCCCCCCGCCCGCTCGGCAGGGTCGCCGCCTCGGCCCGGGTGCGCTCCCGGATGGGCGGCAGGCCCGATCGCTGGTCGAAGATCACCAGCCAACCCTCCCCCAGCCCGAGGCCCGCGAGGTAGGCGTCGAGCTGCTCTAGGCCGTCCGGCAGCGGGTCGGGGTCACGGTCGCGCCAGGTCTTGAGCTCGAAGGCAAAGTGTTGTTCGCCCCAGCGCAGGCACAGGTCGATGCGGCCGCGGCCGATGGCGTACTCGCGCTCGACCGAGCCGCCCCCGTTCGCCACCCGGTCGAGGAAGGCCATCATCACCAGTTGCGGCGCCACCTCGCGGTAGGGGGCCGAGGCCTGGAGCGCCTCGCCGTGGCGACGCCAGAAGGCGAGGAAAGACTCCAGCAGTCGCTCGATCACCAGCTTGCCGCCCGGGTCCAGCCAGGCCGGGGCGATCTGGGGGAGCGAGGCGCGGGGAGTGGCCTGCAACACGCCCGGGATCACCTCCGCGTACACCGGGTTGGCGATCTCGATGCCCCCCGACGGCGAGGCGCGCACCAGCCCGAGGTCGGCGACGAAGCGGAGGTCGTCGGGCGGCAGGTTGCCGAGGCCCGCGCCCGCCAGCATCGGCTCGATCACCTGCCGCACCCGTGGCTCGCGCAGCCGCTCGGCCAGGCTGTCCAGGTGGGTGTCTTGGCGCCGCACGAGGATGTCTTTCGCGGCGTCGATGTCGGCCGCCCGGATGGCCACCGCCCGGTCCTTCACCAGCACGTCGACCGCCTGGGCAGCGAGGGCGTTCACCAGCCAGGGCTGTCCCCGGGAGTAGTGCCAGGCCCGGTCCACCGCCTCGGGCAAGAAACCCTGCCCGGTGTCGCCCGTGTGCTGCGCGTAGAGCTCCCCGATCTCGTCGCGCGTGAAGTCGCGCAGGGTGATCGACTCCACCTTGATGTTGAAGGGGCTGGCGGTGCCCAGCCGGCCGCTGCCGCCGCTCGCCACCACGTAGTCGCGCACGTCGCGCAGGCCCACCAGCGCCAGCGACGCCGGGAAGCCGCCCGGCCGCGAGGGGAACCCCGCCCGGAGTTGGCGAAGCACGGCCACCAGGGCGTCGTCGCGGAGCGCGTCGACCTCGTCGAGGAACACCGCGAGCGGGCGCGACGACGACGACGCCCATGCCGAGAGCGCCGCGCCCACGCGCCTACCCGCTGGAGCATCCGGCCAGGGCGGTGGCAGCAACTCGGGGGGGAGCTGCGCGGCCAGCGACTGGCGCCAGTCGTCGAGCACAGGCAGCTCCAGGCCCTCGATGTTGTCGTGGAAGGGTGCGCCCACCTCCATCGACACCAGCGCCGAGACGTGGCTGCCCTCGGCCACCAGCTCCCGCGCCAGTGCGAGGAGCGCCGTGGTCTTACCGGATTGCCGCGGGGCGTGCAGCACGAAGTACCCCATCCGCGCGATGTGATCTCGCGCGCCGGGGAGCCGACGCCCGGCGGGAAGCATGTAGTGGTGCGCGGGCATGCAGGGCCCGGCGGTGTTGAACCAGCGTTTCACGGGCGGGTTGTATCGCGGTGGGTGCCGACTGCAGGACCGCCCTTCCCTACCCCCCCGTGATCTTCCGCCAGCTCATCATCACGGGGTCGTAGTAGCGGTCCACCCCCCGCTC
>CAYHRZ010000630.1:0-3119 GCA_964359125.1 uncultured Klebsiella sp.
CGAGGGCTCGCGCTCCCACGAGAAGTTCATCCACGGGATCAAGGTGTTGATGGCGAAGAATTACATCGACAACCTGTCCGAGGAGACGAAGAAGGGGATGCTGGAGAAGGCCGAGCAGGGCATCTGGCCGGGCGCCGCCCCGCTCGGCTACCGCAACGTCGAGGGCCCCCACGGCAAGCGCATCATCGACGTGGACCCCGTGGCCGGACCGCTGGTGTCGAAGATGTTCGAGCTGTACGCCAACGGCGAGATGAGCGTGAAGGCGCTCGCGACGTGGGGAAAGGCGAACGGCCTGCCCTTCAAGCGGTCGCACGCCGAGGTGCCGATCTCGTCGGTCCACTCGATGCTCTGCAACCTGCTCTACACCGGCGAGTACACCTGGGACGGCACCCTCTACCGGGGCACGCATCCCCCGCTCGTGTCCCGCGAGCTGTGGGAGCGGGTGCAGGACAAGATGGCGAGCCGGAACCCCCACTCCAGGCACGACACGAAGCTCAGCTTCGCCTTCTCGGGGCTGGTGCGGTGCGGCACCTGCATCGACGAGGGGGGCAGCGAGCGGCGCCTCCTGATCGGCGAGATCCAGAAGGGCCGGTACATCTACTACCACTGCGCGGGTTGCCAGCACCAGAAGCGGGCGGTGTACGTCAGGGAGGAGGTGATCGAGGCCGAGGTCCAGCGTGCGCTGCGCGCCCTCCACATCGACGACGAGGTCATGGAGATGGTGCGCGAGGGCCTCCGCGGGAGCCACGACGACGAGCAACGGTGCCACCACGAGGCCACCCAGCGCCTCTACAAGCAGCACGAGATGCTCCAGAGGCGCATCGACCTCGCCTACGAGGACCGCCTCGACGGCCGCATCACCGCGGACATGTTCGAGCGGAAGTCGTCGGAGTGGCGGGCGGAACAGGGGCGCGTGCGGCGCGAGCTGGAGCGCCACGCGGCGGCGAACCAGGCCTACATCGACGAGGGGCTGGCGCTGGTGGAGGTCGCGAACAAGGCCGCGGAGATGTACGTCGGCCGAACGCCCGAGCAGAAGCGACGCCTGCTGAATTTCGTGCTGTTGAACTCGACGTGGCGGGCCGGCGCCCTCGAAGTCGAGTGGCGAGAACCATTCAATCTACTTGCCGAATCCATCGCCGAGTGCAGGGCGAATGACGCCGCCAGCGTCGTGACTGGCGGCGTTCGTCCACAATGGCTCCCGCTCCCTGACTTGAACAGGGGACCCACGGATTAACAGTCCGTTGCTCTAACCAACTGAGCTAAGCGGGAAGACGCCGGCCATGTATGCGCGGTGGGCCCGTTCGTCAAGACCACGGCTAGCCACGCCCAGCCGCCTCGGGTAACATCCGCGTGGCCACGGCCCCGCCTACAACCAGAGGATACCTCATGCGCCCGCTCACCCTGCTCCTGTTCCTTGCCGCCTGCCCGGCCGCCGACTCCGACACCTCGGCCGCTGACTCCGCGGCGGGGACGGCCGACGCCTCGACCACTTGCACCGACCTCTGCACCGCCTCCGGTTACGACGGTGGCAGCGCCGTGGAGTACGACCACGAGCTCAACTGCACCTGCGCGGGGGGCGACGGCACCGGGGAGGTCGCCGAGGCCGACTGCGCCGCAGCGTGCGTGGACCTGGGCTGGGCCTCCGGCTCGGTGTACGCCTCGACCGGCGGGGCCAACAACGCCTGCCAGTGCAGCGAGTAGCGCGGCCACCGGGCCACGGGGAGGGGGAGGGGACAGGCCTGCCCCCTACGCCGCTGCCCACTGCGCACCCCGCGCAGCACGGGCGCCGCGGTCGGGCCACCCGCCCGGCACTCCCGGGCGGCCGGCGGGCGCGACCCCGGGGGGACGTTAGCTTCCAGCGGAGTGGACGCCATCCGCCTCGATGTCTGGCTGTGGGCAGCGCGCTTCTACAAGACCCGGAGCCTGGCCAAACAGGCCGTGGATGGCGGGCAAGTGACGGTCAACGGCGAGCCGGCCAAACCATCCACGTCGCTACGCAGTGGCGACGAGGTCCGCGCCCGCCTGGGCGACAGCCACCGGCTCGCGCGGGTGCTCGCGCTGTCCTCCACCCGGGGACCCGCCGCGACCGCGCGCCTGCTCTACGCGGACCTCACGCCCCCGCCACCGCCACGTTCCGGTCGACCGGCGGACCGGGTCGCGGGCAGCGGTCGCCCCACCAAGCGCGACCGTCGTGAGACCGACCGTTGGCGCGGCCGGGAGTAGGTCGTCCGTGCCGAGGGCGCCTCGCCTTCGCCGCCGCGCACGACGCCGACAGCCCGTCCCCGCCGCGCCTGGCGCTGTCGGGTGGCACCGGCTCAACCGCGCTCCTCCCGAAGCGTGCCGCCCCAGCCGACCGCCACGCGCCGCGGGTCCATGGCGCTGGCCCGGGGACCGGCCGGCCTCGCCCCGCCCGGTCCCGGCCCCCGGGCGTTCGCTTGTGTTCCCCCGGGCCCACGACTGCACGGGCCCCGCCGCGCCACCCGGGCCAGGGCGGCATGGCCGACGCCGGGGGCCCCGACACCACCCGCGCGCCTCGCCCGCACCCCCGTGCTAGCCCAAACCCCCGGTGATCGCCGCCCTCGCCTCGGCCGTCCACGTGCTCGCCCTCGGCGTGGGCCTCGGCGCCATCTACGCCCGCTACCGCGCGCTCGCCGCCCCGGTGAACGTGGCCGCGGTGCTCCGCGCCGACAACTTCTGGGGGCTCGCCGCCCTGATGTGGATCGGCTCCGGCCTCGCCCGCGCGTTCGGCGGCCTCGAGAAGGGCACGGCGTGGTACCTCCACAACAACCTCTTCCAACTGAAGATGGGCCTCTACGTCGCCGCGGCGGTCCTCGAACTGTGGCCGATGTACGTCTTCATCCTCTGGCGGGTGGCCGAGAAGCGCGGCCAACCCATCGACATCCGCCACGCCCCCCGCCTCCGGCTCATCTCCGGCATCGAAGCGGCCCTGGTGTGCGCGATGCCCTTCGTCGCCGCGGCGATGGCGCGCGGCCTGTCGTTCTAGTCGCGGGCGGCCCGGCGGCTCCGCCGCCGTCGGGCCCCTGCGGGCTCGCGCTCCGCGCTCGGCTGGCGTCCCGGCGTCACGACGCCAGGGTCGAGCGCGCTCCGCGCGCGTCGCG
>CAYHRZ010000631.1:0-3118 GCA_964359125.1 uncultured Klebsiella sp.
GCGTGGACGCCCTGGCGGCGGTCGAGTAGGCGGTGCCGCTCTCGCGGGAGCTGGCGGCGCGCCATCCCGACGCCTACCGCCCCGATCTCGCCTCGTCGCTGAACAACCTGTCGAACATATTGAGCGAGGTGGGCCGGCGCGAGGTGGCGGCGAAGTACCCTTACGAGGCCGACACCGGCGACGACTGCCTCCGCGGTCACCAAGTCAACATCTCCGCGGAACTCAAGCTGCGCATCGCGCCGTTCGCCGCCCAGGCGGGGATTCTCGTCGCCGACATCGCCATCACCCAGTTGGCCTACGCGCCGGAGATCGCCGGGATCATGCTGGTGAGGCAGCAGGCCGAGTCGCTGCTCGCCGCGCGCCGGGTGATCGTCGAGGGCGCCGTGAGCATCGCGGGCGAGGCGATCAAGAAGCTCGAGGAGCAGGGGCACACGATCCCCGAGGGCGAAAGGGGGCGGGCGATTGTCAACCTCCTCACGGTGCTCGCCAGCGACCGCGGCACCCAACCTACCGTCAATGTCAGCGGCTAGTACCCGGTGAACATCGTCCAGGTATCGGCCGAGTTGGCGCCATGGTCGAAGACCGGCGGGCTCGGTGACGTGTGCGGGGCGCTCCCGGCGGCGCTCGCCGCGCGGGGTCACCGGGTGATGGCGGTGGCCCCTCGCTACAAGGCCTACGACGGGGCCTGGGACACGGGCGCCCGGGCCAGCTTCCACCTGTTCGGTAGTCGACACGAGGTGGCGTACTTCCACCTACACAAAGACGGTGTCGACAACGTCTTCGTCGACCATGTCAGTTACCGCCGTCCCGGCATCTACGGCGACCACAACGGCGTCTACGGCGACAACCTGTTCCGTTTCGCCCTGCTCTGCCGGGCCGCCCTGGAAGCGCCGCTGAGGGTGCCGCTCGAGGGTGGGCTCATGGGCGAGGAATGCGTCTTCCACGCCAACGACTGGCACACGGCGCTCTTGCCCCTCTTCCTCGAAGCGGTGTACCGCTCCGTGGGCCGTTTCCCCCTCTCCCCCTGCGTGCTCGCCGTTCACAACGCCGGCCACCACGGGGCCTTCGACGCGCACCACTTCGCTGGCCTGGACGTGAGCACCCGCTGGTGGCCCGCGGCCGACATGGACGGTCGCCTGAACTGCCTCAAGGCGGGGATCACCCTGGCGGCCAAGCTGGCCACCGTCTCGCCCACCTACGCCCGGCAGTTGTGCATGGATCACGGTCACGGGCTCGAGGGCCTGTTCTCGCACCGCGCCCGGGACCTGTGGGGCATCCTCAACGGCATCGGCCCGGAATGGGATCCCAGCCACGACCCCCACATCGCGGCGCCTTTTTCCGCCAGTGACCTGTCGGGAAAGGCCGTGTGCAAGGCGGCGCTGCAGCGCGAACTGGGACTGCCGGTCCGCGCGGACGTGCCCCTGCTCGGGGTGGTCGCCCGCCTCGACCACCAGAAGGGCATCGACCTGTTGATGGGCGCGGCGCCCTGGCTGCTGCGACAAGACGTGCAACTCGTCGTGCTCGGCAGCGGCGGCGCCGCCTACGAGGACTTCGTGCGCCGGATCGCCCGCGAGTACCCCCACCGCGCCCGGGGCTGGGTGGGCTTCTCGGAGCCCTTGGCCCACCGCATCGAGGCGGGGGCCGACATCTTCCTGATGCCCTCTCGATTCGAGCCCTGCGGGCTGAACCAGCTCTACTCGATGCGCTACGGCACCGTCCCGGTGGTCCACGCCACCGGCGGACTGGCCGACACCGTGCCCACCTGGGACCCCGCCACCCGCCAGGGCACGGGCTGGGCCTTCCCCGACTTCTCGGTCGAGGGGTTCGTCCAGGCCATCGGCTGGGCACTCCACACCTTCGGGAACCACAACGACGCCTGGGCGCAGATCCAGCAGAACGGCATGAACCGCGACAGCGGCTGGGACCGCGCCGCGGAGCTCTACGAGCGGCTCTACGGGGCGGCGATCGGCTGAGCCCTGGGCTATGGTGACGGCGTGCGCCGCATCGTTGTCCTCCTCCTCACCGCCGCCTGCGCGAACGACTACGAGTTGGCCGGGGCGCCCGTCAACGTGGACCCGGAAGACGTGACCGAGTGCGGCTTCACCCGGGTCGACCTCACGGCGTTTTACCGCTACGACTGCAACCCGGTGTTCACCACCACCGGCGAAGAGTGGGCCCAGAGCATGGGTTCCACCACCTTCCACGTCACCGAGGTGGCCGGGCACCCGTTCTACCAGTTGTGGTACACCGCCTACGAGGTCACGACCGGCGACTGGCCGCCCTACCACGTGGGCTACGCCGTCTCGCCCGACGGGACGGAGTTCACGCCCAACCCCAAGAACCCGGTGATGGGCCAGCCGGAGAAGTCCGCCTTCGACTACGACTACATGTCGGGATTGCAGGTGGTGTGGGATCCAACTGAAGAACTCTACGTGATGATCTACCAGGGCATCAACGACGACAACGGCGGCTACGGCATGGGCCTGGCCACGTCCCCCGACGGCATCCGCTGGGAACGCAGCAAGCAAAACCCGGTCTACGACCTGCACGAGGCGGGCGGGAGCGTCGCGAACTGGTGCTGGCCGCTGGGCCTGGACCTCGGCGAGCAGGGTGGGTACACCGGCTACATCGCCGGCAGCGAGCGCGGGAACGACAATGCCTGCGAGGCCTACCGGCTCAACGCGAGCAACTTGCGGGACTGGCAGCCCAGCGAGAAGAAGGCGCTCGAGGCCGGCGCCGAGGGCGAGTTCGACGACCGCGGCTTTGCCGGCCTCGCCATCGCGGGCCTGGGCGACACGCGCTACATGTTTTATTCCGGTTTCGGACACTGGACGGCGCAGGGCAAGTACCAGGTTGCCACCAACTTGTACTTGGGCGTCGCCGAGATGGGGAAGGGCAAGGACGAGTGGCAGAAGTGGGGCGACTACGTCCCTGTCAACAACACCGACGACGGCCGGGTGTCGGCGGTCGCGGCACGCACCGTGGCCACCCGCATCCACCTGTGGATCACCGACGACTACGACGGTGAGCAGGCAGTGGGCTACTTCCTCTACGACCCGGATCGCGCCGCTGGCCCGGTCTCCGTTTCCGCGCCGGGTTCGATTTGAATCTCGCGTTC
>CAYHRZ010000632.1:0-1902 GCA_964359125.1 uncultured Klebsiella sp.
TACCTCGACGCCGACGGCGACGTCTACGGCGACCCCTCGAGCACCGACGCCGACTGCGAAGAGCCGAGCGGGTACGTCGCCAACGACGACGACTGCGACGACACCGACGCGAGCATCAACCCCGACGCCGTCGACGAGACCGGCGACGAATTCGACAGCGACTGCGACGGCTACGAGTTGTGCGTCGCCGACGCGGACAACGACGGCTACGCCGGCACGAGCACCGTCACCTCGACCGACAGCGACTGCGACGACAGCGGCGAGGCCAGCGCGACCGACCCCGACGGCGACTGCAACGACTCGGTGTCGACCGTCAACCCCGGGCGCCGCGAGGTGACCGGCAACAACTACGACGACGACTGCGACGGCACGGCCACCTGCTATGCCGACGCCGACGACGACGGGTACCGCACCACGAGCACGGTCACCTCCACCGACAGCGATTGCATCGACAGCGGCGAGGCGCGCAGCGTCGATACCTCGGGTGACTGCGACGACGCCGACAGCGCCATCAACCCCGGCGCCACCGAGGTGTGCGACGCGCTCGACACGGACGAGGACTGCGACGGGCTGGTCGACGACCTCGACCCCAGCGTCAGCGGCAGTACCACCCCGGTCTACGACGACGCGGACGGCGACGGCTACGGCGACGACGCCACCGCCAGCTACGTCTGCGAGGTGGGCCCCGGCCAGGTGACGGTGGGCGGCGACTGCGACGACACCGACGCCGCCATCAACCCCGCGGCCTCCGAGGTGTGCGACCTGCTCGACACCGACGAGGACTGCGACGGGCTCGTGGACGACGCCGACCCCAGCGCCACGGGACAGACCACCTTCTACGACGACCAGGACGGCGACGGCTACGGCGACGCCGCCGTGGCGGAGAGCGCCTGCGACGCCGGCGCGGGCATGGTCGACGTCGCCGACGACTGCGACGACGACGACGCGCGGGTGAACCCGCTGGCCACGGAAGTGGCGGGTAACGAGCAGGACGACGACTGCGACGGCCTCGAGGACTGCCTCAGCGACGCCGACGGCGATGGCTACAGCGACGCCTCGGGTACGACCCTGGTCTCCACCGACGCCGACTGCGCCGACGCCGGCGAGGCCACCAGCGCCCTGCCCAGCGGCGACTGCGACGACGGCGACACCGCCTACAACCCCGGCGCCAGCGAGACCTGCACCGACACCGAGGACTACAACTGCGACGGCTCGGTGGCCTACGCCGACAGCGACGGCGACGGCTGGGCGGCGTGTGAGGAGTGCGACGACAGCGACGCCAGCGCCTACCCGGGCGCAGCGGAGGTCGCTGGCGACGGGACCGACAGCGACTGCGACGGCTACGAGCTCTGCTACGCCGACGGCGACGACGACGGCTACCGCCCGGACGACACCACCACGGTCAGCGCCAACCTCGCCTGCGACGGCACCGGCGAGGCGGACGCTTCGTCGGTGGAGGGGGACTGCGACGATACAGACCCGATGTATCACCCCGGGGCAGACGAGCTAGATTGTACCGATCCGAACGACTATAACTGTGATGGCTCGGTGGGCTATGACGACGCCGACGCCGACGGCTTCCCCGCCTGCGAAGACTGTGACGACCACAACCCCGACGCCAACATCTCGGCCACCGAGGTGGAGGACGGCGCCGACAACGACTGCGACGAACTGGTCGACGAGGGCACCAACGCCTACGACGACGACGGCGACGCGGTGACCGAGAACGACGGCGACTGCGACGACGACGACCCCACCACCTACCCGGGCGCCCCCGAGCGCGAGGACGGCCTCGACAACGACTGCGACGGCGAGATCGACGAGGACTCCGCCGACACCGGCGGCGACGACACCGGCGGCGACGACACCGGCGGCGACGACACCGGCGGCGACGACACCGGC
>CAYHRZ010000632.1:2002-3113 GCA_964359125.1 uncultured Klebsiella sp.
GACACCGACGACACCGACGACACCGACGACACCGACGACACCGACGACACCGACGACACCGACGTGGGCGAGTCCGACAAGGACGACGTCGAAGGCGGGGGCGGGTGTGGGTGTGACGCCGGTACCGGTGCGAGCGGCGTGGCGGGCGTGGTCGCCGCGCTGGCCCTGATCCGCCGTCGCCGCACGTAGGAAACGACGGCGGGCGACAGGGCCTCACCCCCCACTCGCCCGCCCCCACGCCGCAGGCTAGGCTGGCGGGCTCCATGTCCCTCACCATCCTCGGCCCCGAGCGGCCCGACGGCGTGCTTCCTGGCGTGCTCGCCCGCAAGGGGATCACGGGTGCCGTGGCGCTGTGTAGCGCTGGCTGGCGTTACGACGAGGAACGCGACGAGCCGCTGCGCGCGGCCCTGCCCAACGAGGTGGTCAACCTCAAGCTGTACCAGCGGTTTCGTGACATCGAGCACGAGGCCACCGAGTTGGTGACCGCCTACACCGCCAAGCAGAACCGCCTCCGCCGCGTGAAGGAGCGGTACCGACTCCGCTTCCACCCCGCGCTGCAGGCGGCGCTGAAGCTCTTCGCCGAGGGCCGCGACCTCGCCTGCCCCTGGACCGCCCAGTCGATCCGCCACCTACAAGAGGCCGACGAACTCTTCCTGGCCGAGGCCAAGAAGCTCCACGACGAGTTCGCCGAGAAGCACCGTCCCCTCGACCACCCGCTGGTGCGCGCGGCCCGCCAGGCCATCCTCGCCGACCTCGACCGGTGCCAGGCGCTATGCATCGCCGGCGGCCACGTGGGCGTCCTGCGGAACCGAATGTTCTTCTTCGGGCTCGGCGCAGAGTTGATCAAACGCCCGTTGTTCGCGTGGAGCGCAGGCGCGATGGTGCTCACCGACCGTGTGCTGTTGTACCACGACCACACCACCTACGGCCCGGGCACCTCGGAGCTACTAGACCACGGCTTCGGCCTCCTGAGAAACGTGGTTTTCCTGCCACACGCCCGCGAGCGCCTGGACCTGGACGACACCGTCCACCTCGCGGTGCTCGCCGCCCGGCTGGCCCCCCGCCGGGTGGTCGGCCTGCAAAACGGTGCGGTCTACGACGATGGGCGCTA
>CAYHRZ010000633.1:0-3106 GCA_964359125.1 uncultured Klebsiella sp.
GGCGCGGCGCCCGCCACCCCAACTGCGATTCTGCTGGGCGGCGCGCCCCGCCGCGGCGCGCGCTGCGGCCGGACGCCCGTGCCCCGCTCGCCGGCGCCGCCTCAATCCAACCTGTCGAACCGTCGCAATGCCGGCACGGTCACCGCCACCACCATCGCGGCCAACACCGCGACGGCACCCCCGGCCACGGCGGCGGGCACCAGGCCCAGCCAGGCCGCCGCGAGCCCGGACTCGAACTGGCCAAGCTCGTTGGACACCGACACGAACAGCCAGTTGATCGCTGACACCCGCCCGCGCATCTCGTTGGGCGTCGCCAACTGCACGATGCAGTGCCGGATCACGACGCTGACCTCGTCCGCCGCCCCCAGCACCACCAACGACGAGAGCGACAACCAGGGCACGGTCGAGAGGCCGAAGGCCGCCGTGGCCACCCCGAAGATCACCACGCTCCACAACATCTTCGGGCCGGCCGCGCGCTCGATGGGGAAGCGGCCGAGCCACAGTGCCGTTGCCGTGGCGCCGAGTGCCGGGGCCGCGCGCAGCCAGCCGAGCATGTCGGGCCCGCCGCCGAGCACCTCCGCCGCGTAGATGGGCAATAGCGCCACCACGCCGCCGAACAGCACCGCGACGAGGTCCAGCGAGATCGCCGCCAGCATGATGGGTCGCGACAACACGAAGCGGAGGCCGTCGAAGGGCGAGCCGCGGTTGTCGGCCCGCGTCGGGACGCCCGGCGCGGGGATGGTCGCGACGCCCAGCGCGCCCAGTAGCGCCATCGCCCCGGCCGCCCCGAGCACCTTCCAGGTGTCGCCCAGCGCCGCGAGCATCAGCCCGCCCAGGGCCGGGCCAGCGATGCTGCCCACCTGGAACACCGACGACGACCACGTGACCGCGTTCGGGAAGGTGCGCGCGGGCACGATCGTGGGCAGCATCGCTTGTGCCGTGGGCGAGGAGAACGCCCGCGCGAAGCCGCCCGCGAACAGCACGGCGTAGAGCAGCAGCAAGTTTCGACTTCCCACGAAGTCGAAGAGCGCCAGCGCCGCCGCCCCGGCGCCGATCGCGGCCCAGCACCAGAAGAGGATGTTTCGCCGCTCGAAGCGGTCCACCACCACCCCCACCAGCGGCCAGAGGACCATCGTCGGCAAGAACTGGGCGAGGCCCACCAGCCCCAGGTCGAGGGCCCGACCGGTGAGACTGTACACTTGCCAGCCCACCGCCACGCCCTGCACCTGGAGCGCCAAGACCGTGAGCGCGCGCGCCGCCTGGTAGCGCCGGAACACCGGCGAGGCCCACGCGTTGATCGGTGCTTGCGGCACGGCCCGCGCCTACCCCGCTGCACGCCCGGTCGCCCCGTGCCATATTGGGGAGCGTGCGCGACATGATCACCCGCTACATGGTCCTGGGCGGACCGGTGCCCCCTGAGCTCCAAGCCGCCCTCGCCGGGGTGGTCGAGTTGGTTGCCGACGGCGGCGCTGGCGACGACGACGTCGACGGCCTCCTCGTCCACGCGCGCACGGAGTCGCTGCCGGTTTTCCGGCGGTTCCGCCGCCGGGGTGGATCCCTCCCGATCTTCGCACTCGCCGAGGGGCCGGTGGAGATCGCCTCGCGGGTGCAGTGGATTCGGCACGGCGCCGACGACTTGCTGGACCCGGCCACGGCAGCGGAGACCCTGCGCCGCAAGCTGCGGACCCCGTCGCCCGTCAGCGGCCCCAGCGAGTCGGACCGGGGCATGTTCCTGGACCGCTACCTCCGTTGTATGCACCGGTACGTCCTGGCGCGGCAGGAGTTGATGGCCCGGATGGGCGACGCGGCGCTGTCCCGCTACCTCGACTGCGTGTACCTGCGGGACCAGGCGCTGCGCGCGGCGGAGGACGCCCCGGTCGACGCCTTCGGCCAGCGTCGCGGCGGCCAGCGGGAGCCGCTGCGGTGGCCGATCACCCTGGTTGGAGTGGCCGAGGGCACGGGGGAGTTGCTCAACGTCGGCGCCGACGGGTGTGCTTGCTTGGTGAACCACGCCCCCAGCGAGCGCCTGTCGATCCGCTTGCAAACGGGGGCGGTGACCGCCCACCTCGACGTGGATGTGCGCTGGCAACGCCGGGTGGGCCGCGACCGCTGGGAGTTCGGCGGCCTCGTGGTCGGCGTGAACCTCGGCTGAGCCGCCGGACCGTAGGCCTTGATACATGGGGCCCCCGCTCGGAGCCCCGATGGCAAACCTCCTCAACGATCGTGTTGTCCTCGTCACCGGCGCCGGCAACGGCATCGGCCGTGCCCACGCCCTGGCCTTCGCCCGCGAGGGCGCGCGCGTCGTGGTCAACGACCTCGGTGGGTCGCGCGACGGCAGCGGCGCCGACGCGGGCGCCGCGGCGAAGGTGGTCGCGGAGATCGTGGCGATGGGCGGCGAGGCCGAGGCCAACACCGACTCCGTGACCGACCCCGAGGGCTGCCGTCGCATGGTGGAGGCGGCGCTGGGCCGCTGGGGCCGGCTCGACGTCGTGGTCAACAACGCCGGCATCCTGCGCGACAAGACCTTCTCGAAGCTGAGCGACGCCGAGTGGGACATCGTCAACGAAGTCCACGTCAAGGGCGCCTACAACGTCATCCGTGCGGCGCTCCCGGCGCTGTCCAAACAGGGCGGCTCCATCGTCAACACGACCAGCTACTCTGGGATGATCGGCAACTTCGGCCAGTCGAACTACGCCGCTGCCAAGGCCGCGATCTACGGGCTCACGCGCGTGCTGAGCATGGAGCTACGGAAGGCCAACATCAACGTCAACGCGGTGGCCCCCATCGCGAAAACGCGCATGACCACCGAGATCGCGATGGTGGAGGAGGAGTGGACGCCGGATCAGATCAGTCCCGCCGTGGTTTTCCTGGCCTCCGACCTCGGGCGTTCCGTCACCGGCTGTGTCGTCGGCGTGCAAGGCCAGCGCATCCACCTCTACGAGGTGAAGGTCAACGATGGCGTGGAAAAGAAAGGCGCAGACCTCTGGACAGTCGAGGAGATCGCCGCCGCCTGGCCACAGATCAGCGCCTGGGAGAGCAAGGCCCCGGTGGCGGCCGGGGAGAAGTCGGGCCCCGACCCGGTGAAGGAGGCCTTCTCCTTCGTGCC
>CAYHRZ010000634.1:0-3105 GCA_964359125.1 uncultured Klebsiella sp.
GCGGGGGGGGCGCCCGCCGCGGGGCCGCTGCGGGCCGGGCGGGGGCAGGACGGAGGGCACGTGGCGGCCCGATTCATCGAGCCTGGGGTCGTTCCCGCCCGAAGCCGTCGGGAGCGTCGGTGCTGCCGACCAGGGGCGCGGGGCCGCAGGCGCCACGTGGTCTGGTCGAGCGCCGGGAAGGAGCCGTTCACCGCCGGTGCCGCCCAGGTCGCCACCATCCTCGAGAAAAGGTCCAGGATCACCGCGAGAAACACGAAGCCTTGCGGGATCCGGGGGCAGGTGTCGTCGCCGAGCCAGCGCTGTTTA
Organism: uncultured Klebsiella sp.; assembly: GCA_964359125.1. Taxonomy (GTDB): domain Bacteria; phylum Myxococcota_A; class UBA796; order UBA796; family SXON01; genus SXON01. Next base: position 307 of record CAYHRZ010000634.1, read on the forward strand.
GGCCTGCTGACCGTGAAGTCGCGGGCGGGAAGGTTCTCGGCGATGGCGGCGCCTGCGGACCCCCGTTGACGACAGGACCGCCCCCAGGGCTCGGCCCTCACCCGGGTTTCGTCGCCGCGACCCACGACTCCGCCGACCCTTGCCCGGTCAGGTCTCCGAGCCTCCTCGGGTCGCCGTGGCGGTTTCCTCCCCCTTTGGCGGGCAGTTCGGCCGAGGGCGCGGGTGGCCGTCGTAGACTGCGGCGCCCGCCGCGAGTGCGCCCCGCACCACCGCAGGGGTTGTCCCTGCCCGCTCCCGGCTCTGGAAACGCAGGCCGCTACAACGCCCGCCAGGACGCGCCAGGGATGCCCGACCCCCGCGGCGGCGGGTTGGCGCCCACGAGGTAGAGCGCGCGGCGGTTCACCAGCATGTCGACCCCGTCGCCGGTTTGCACGGCGAGCAGGCCCTCGCCGAAGCCGTAGTAGAAGATGGGCAGGGTGCTGCCGTGGGCGCGGAGCCAGCGCGCGATGCTCTTGGCGCGGCGCTCGGAGAGGTCGCGGTTGTGGCCGCTGTCGCCCACGGTGTCGGTGCAGCCGGCGACGTAGAGCTTCACCGGCACGATGGCGCCGTACTTGTCGAGCACGTCGGCAAGTTGCTCCTGCACCTTCTGCAGCTTCCACTCCTCGTCGGGGGTGATGACGTCGCTGTCGCTGGCGAAGAGCACGTCGTCGTGGGGGATGTCGAGGAACCAGGGCGAGTAGGTGAAGCCGGACCAGGCCGTCGCCGTGCGCAGCGTGACGTCGAGCAGCACCACCTCGGCCGGGTCGCCCACGAACGGCACGGTCACGTCGCCCGGGCCCTGTCCCAAGGAGACCACCGACTTGTCCAGTACCGCCTTGTGGGCGCCGTAGGCGATGATCTCCGCCTCCTCCACCTTGGCGCTGGCGCGCACCGTCACCGTCTTGGCCTCGAGGTCGGCCGAGGCCCTCGACAGGTCGATGGTCAACGGGAGGCGGTAGGCCCACTCCACCGGGACGTCCTGCTCGACCACGTCGCCGTCGACGAAGCTGGAACGCACGAAACAACTCGCGGTGGTCACCGCCTCGTTGCGCGGGAAGGTCACGGTGACCTTGCTCATCGACTTCACCGACGACTTGGTGACCTCCACCACCTTGCCGCCCACCTCGCAACGCACGTAGAGCGTCTTCACGTCGCGGGTAGGCGTCAGGTAGAACGCGGGACTCTCGCCGGGGCCGGGCGCGGGGTTCACCCCGAAGTCGAGGTCCTGGGCGAGGGCGAGGGTGACGAGGGGAACGATCGGCAACACGGGGACTCCTAAGCCAGCGGCTATCGCCATGTACACGGGTGCGGGGTTCCGGCCGGTCGTGGCCGCAACAACCAAACCCCCGCCCCGGCGCGCCGAGCGGTCGAAGGGGGGGCTACGGTGGCCCCGTGTTCGTGCTCTGGTCACTCGCCGCCTGCGCCCCGCCCGAGGGGCAACCCCGCGCCCCGGAGTGCCCGGCGGCCGACGAACATTGCAACGGCTTCGACGACGACTGCGACGGCCAGGTCGACGAGGGGGTCACCCAGTTGGCGTGGGTCGACGCCGACGGTGACGGCTACGGCGCTGGCGCCGCACGCGCGGTGTGCGACGTCCCCGCCGGCAGCGTGTCGAGCGCCGGCGACTGCGACGACGGCAACGCGTCGGTCAACCCCGGCGCCGTGGAGCAATGCGACGGGCTCGACGGCGACTGCGACGGCGTGGGCGACGCCGACAACTCGCCCTGGTACACCGACGCCGACGGCGACGGCTACGGCGACGCGGCGACCGAGGTCAGCGCTTGCGCGCCCTCGGCTGCGCAGGTCGCGACCGGCACCGACTGTGACGACACCGACGACGCCGTACACCCCGGCGCCGACGAGCCCTGCGGCACCGATGCCAATTGCGACGGCACCGTGACCGGCGACACCGACCTTGACGGGGTCCTCGCCAACGCCTGCGGCGGTGAGGATTGCGACGACGCGCGCGGCGACGTCCACCCCACGGCCGGCGACGCCTGTGAGGACGGCGTCGACGCCGACTGCGATGGACGCGACCCGGCGTGTGGGTTCTCGGGTGAGTACGAGCTCGGTGACGCCGCCGTCAAGCTCACGAGTTCAGAGGCGAATTTCGCCGCTGGCCGACTCGTGGAGATCGGCGACGCCGACGGCGACGGCGTGGGCGACCTCCTCGTGGCCGCGATGGACGCGTCCGCGCGCGCGGGCGGGGGCTTCCTGCTACCCGGGCCGGTCGTGGCCAGCGGGGAGCTCCAGGACCTCGCGCTTCAAATCGACGGCACCTACGCCGGCGCGGCGGCGGGCCGCTCCATCAGCCTCGGCGACGTCGACGGCGACGGCCTCGACGACCTGGGCTTCGGCGCCCCCTACGACGCCGACACCAACGGGCTGTTCATCGTGTACGGCCCGTGCTCGGCCGACACGACGCTCGCCGACGCCGACGTGTTCCTGCGCGGGCCCAGCGGTGCCTACGCCGGGCACGGAACCGACCTGGCCGACATCGACGGGGACGGGGTCGCCGACGCGGTGGTGGGGGCCTACGCGGCCGCGTCCGTCCTGTTTGCACTGTGGTTCGCCCGCAAGAAGCGCGGCGCACACACGGGCGACGAGTACATGGTCGCGGGGCGACGCCTGCCGTGGTGGATGGTCGGTATCGCCGACGTCGCCACGGCCGACGGCGCCGACGCCCTGTGGGTGTTCACGTTCTTCGCGGGCGGCTTCCTCGGCTACCACCGCCTGTTCTGGATCTCCGCGGTCGCGTCG
>CAYHRZ010000635.1:0-3101 GCA_964359125.1 uncultured Klebsiella sp.
GGTTTCGGCATCGTGTCGGGCAGCTACCTGGTGCTCGACTTCATCAGCAAGGGCATCACGAAGGAGAATATCCGCGCCGCCGTCACCGCGGCGCACGAAGTGGGCCTGCGCCCCAAGGCGTTCTTCATCGTGGGCCACATGCCCGACACGAAGGACACCATCGAGGAGACCATCGAGTTCGCCAAGTCGCTGCCCTTGCACGACGTCACCGTGCAGATCAACACGCTCTTGCCCAAGACCCCGCAGATGGAGATGTGGGAGCGCGAGGGGACGAAGTGGGGCCGCCTGGTGACGGAGTCCACCGACGAGAAGTCGTTCTGGGAGCCCACGTTCGTGCCCTGGGGGCTCGAACCCGACGACATCATCGAGTTCCACCGGCGGTTCTACCGGGAGTTCTACTTCCGGCCGATCACGCTGGCGCGGCACCTGGAAACCATCAAGAGCTGGCGCGACGTGTACAAGTACGCGAGCGCGTCGAGTTTGTTCAGCTTCCTGTTCTACAACCAGGAAAAGCTGTCGCTCGGCACCATCAAGAGCGCCTTCGGCGTGGCGTCCACGGCGGACGAGGCGGCGTAGCCGCAGTCCGGGGGCTCGCGCGCGGCGCGAACCCCGGCGGCGCCGCTAGGCCTCCGCGACGACCGGGCGGATCGAGATCAACCGCTGGTTCTTGCGGTCCTCGAACTTCACGTGGCCGTCCTGGAGCGCGAAGAGCGTCCAGTCGCGACCCGTGCCGACGTTCTTGCCGGCGTGGAACTTCGAACCCAGCTGACGGATCAGGATCGAGCCCGAGGTGACGAGTTGGCCGTCGCCGACCTTGACGCCACGGTACTGCGGGTTGCTGTCGCGACCGTTGCGGGAGCTGCCTTGACCTTTCTTGTGTGCCATTTCAGACCTCGATCGCGTTGATCTTGAGAACCGTGAGCTTCGCACGGCCGTTCTTCTGCGTGCGGCGGCGCTGGCGGTGCGTGTACCGCACGTACTCGGTCTTCTGGCCCTGGGGGTGCGCGACGACGGTGGCGGTGACCTTGGCGCCGCTGACGGTCGGGGTGCCGACCTGCGGGTTCTCACCGCCCACCATCAAGACGTCGGCCAACTCGACCGTGGTGCCCACGCCCGCGGTGAGACGATCCACCACGACTTCGGCGCCGGCGGCGACCCGGTACTGCTTGCCTCCGGTCACGACTACTGCGTACATCGACCTATCCTGTAGAGCGGGCGCGGCTAACGAGCGTGGGCGTGGGCGTCAAGCCGCGACGCCGCGGCGTTCAGGACTCGGCGCCGAAGGAACGCTCGAACAGCGCGTCGATGGCGGCACGGCCTGCGTCGTTGAGCTGCCGGCTGCCCGTGCCGCAGAAGGCGGCGGCGTCGATCAGCGGCTCGGCGGCGAACCACTCCTCCCCCGTCCACCGGAACCAGGCGTCTTTTTCCTGGTCGAACACCCACAGTCGCTTGTTCCACATGCGGGCGAGTTCCACCGACCAGCCGGTGCCGCCGGTCACGGTGCCGTCTTCCTGGATGGTGCCGACCACGAAGACCACCTGGGCCCCCCGCACCTGGTGCCAGAGGCTCTGCAAGACGCGCCGGATGGAGGCGCTCTCGCTGTAGGAGCGGCGGAGCCGGCGGGAGACGTAGGCCAGCGACACGTCGCCCTCGGCCAGCTCCCGGGCCGTCAACGGGTGGGCGCCCCGCTTGCGGGCCTGCACGTGGCCGTCGAAGGTGAAGTTCACCTCGTGCACGCCGTGGGCCTCGGCGGCCGCGCCGAAGGCGGTCTCGGCCCCGGGCGCGCCGCCCGAGTAGAGCGTGCAGGCCGAGGGGAGCGGCCGCTCCGAGGAGACGGCCTCGTCGGGCACGCCCGCGAACGCCCGCGTGCCCAGCCGGACGGGGCCGTGCTGGGAGCCCGCCAGCGCCCGGAGACCGAGCTGGCCGGCCTCGAAGGTCAGCTCGAGCACCACGTCGCCGTCGGCCGCGGGGCCGTCGTGCTCGCGCGAGTAGGCCACCCAGACGCCCACGCCTCGGCTCGCGGCGAGGGCGCGGAGCTCAGCCACCTCGGCCGGGGCGGGCTCCATGCCGTCGATGACCAGCCAACGCGGCTGCGCGTCGAACATGTCGTGCAGGGTGTCGAGGACGGTGGCGAGCCGCGCCACGCTCGGGGCCTGTCCCCGGGTGGAGTGAATGACGCGCAGGCGTTCCACCCCGAGGGCGGCCTCGGCGCGCTCCAGCGGCTTCTGGTGGGCGTGGGTGCCCGCCATGGTGGAGTCGTAGGCGTCGCGGATGGTGGCCACCGACTCCCGCACCGCCACGTGCAGCACCGGCTGCCCCGCCGCGAGGCGGTCGAGGGCCAAGTGGATCAGCAGCTGGGTCTTGCCCACGCCCGGTCGCGACACGATCACGCCGAGCATGCCCGGGCGCAGGCCCCCCGGGAGGATGGTCTGTAGCGCCCGGAGGGCCGCGCGCTCGTGCGAGGGCCCCGGGTTTGCCAACTACTTCTCCTTGTCCTTCTTCTCTTGCTGGTACTTGCGGATCAGCTCCTCGGTGACGTTGTTCGGCGCCACCGAGTAGCGCGCGAACTCCATCGTGAACTCGGCCTTGCCCTGCGTGGCGGAGCGTAAGGTCGTCGAGTACCCGAACATCTCGGCCAGGGGCACCTCGGCGTCGATCTGCGAGAAGCCGTCGACCTCCTGGCTGCCGACGATGATGCCGCGCCGCTGCATCAGCGTGCCCACCATCGCGCCGTGGAACTCCGCCGGGCCCTCGAGGCCGACCTTCATGATCGGCTCGAGCACCACCGGCTTGGCCTTGGCGTAGGCCTCGCGGAACCCCCCGATAGCGGCGAGTTGGAACGCGATGTCGGAGCTGTCGACCGCGTGGAACTGACCGTCGTTGATGCCGACCCTGATGCCCACGATGTTGGCGCCGATGAGCTCGCCCTTCTCGAGGCACTTCTTGAAGCCCTTGTCGCAGCTGGGGATGAACTCGCGGGGAATCGAGCCGCCGACGACGTCGTCGACGAACTCGTAGTCGCCCTCGAAGGGTTCCATCCAGCCCGCCACGCGACCGTACTGGCCGGAGCCGCCGGTCTGCTTCTTGTGAGTGTAGTTGAA
>CAYHRZ010000636.1:0-3097 GCA_964359125.1 uncultured Klebsiella sp.
CCACCTTCATCGGCTCCGACGACAGCGCGGCCGAGATCGTCGTGGCCTCGCTGGGCGACCTCGACGGCGACGGCTACGGCGAGTTCTCCATGGCCACCTGGCTCCTCACCGAGGGTGGGGCCGCGGCCCGCGTGTACTCGTACCCCCTCGGCCCCCTCGCCGAGGTACACGCCGCGAGCACAAGTGACGACGTGGAGTGGATCACCCTGTCCCCCGCGGGCGACCTCGACGGCGACGGCGTCGACGAGTTCAGCTACGTCGAGAGGCTGGACTTCCCGACCGGCCCCTCGGCGGCCTGGGTGGGCCGGGTACCCACCTGCGGCACCCACACCGTCAACGAGGTCGCCACGCGCATCGACCTGCGCGCGTACGGCACCAGGGGCAACGTGGAGGACGCCCTCGGGGGCAGCCTGGCCTGGCTCGACAACAGCCCGGAGCCCCACCGCTACGCGACGCTCGAACTGCTCGCGGAGTGAGCCACCCGCCACCCGCCGCCCGCCACCCCCCGCGCGCTACCTTCCCCCCGTGCCGGTCCGCGTCGCCAGGCCCAACCTCCCGCCGCTGGACCCCATGGAGTCGGCAGCAGGCAAGCCCTACCCGCCGCTGGGCACGCTGGTGACGGCGGCGGAGTTGCGGTCCCGGGGCCACGAGGTGGCGGTGTACGACCCGATGTTCTGCCGGGATGTCGACACCTTCCGCGAGGCGCTGGCCGGGTGGAAACCCGAGAGGGTCGCCATCGTGGCCGACCCGCACAGCGTGCCGGTGAAGATGTGCCTCACCTCGATGCGCCAGGCCGCGCTGCGGATGGTGGCCCTCGCGGGGGAAGCGGGGGCCGAGGTGCTGGTGGCCGGGCCCGACCCCACCGACCACCCGGCGCTCTACGCGCCCGCCGCCGTGGTGCGCGGGGAACACGACCAGGCGGTGGTCGACTGGGTGGAAGGCCGGGAGCCGGTGTCGCGACCGCGCCGGGATCTCGACGCGCTGCCGGACGCGGCGTTCGACAGCGTGGACCTCGGCGCCTACCGTCGCCGGTGGACAGCGCGCCACGGCCCCTGGGAGCTCAACCTGTCCACCGCCCGCGGCTGCCCCTACCGCTGCAACTGGTGCGCCAAGCCCACCTGGGGGCGCAGCTACACGGTGGCCTCGCCGGAGCGGGTGGCGGCCCAGGTGAACGAGGTCCGCCGGCGCTACCAGCCCGATCGCCTGTGGTTCACCGACGATATCTTCGCCATCAAGCCCGCGTGGTTGTCGCGCTACCGCGCCCTGGTGGCGCCGGATCCCCTCCCCTTCCGCTGCAACACCCGCGCCGACCTCGTCCGCGAGGGTGCCTACGTCCGCGACCTCGCCCAGAGCGGCTGCGTGGAGGTGTGGATGGGGGCCGAGAGCGGCAGCGACCGCGTGCTCGCGGCGATGGACAAGGACCAGACCCGCGACGACATCGACACCGCCACCCAACGGCTGCGCGAGCACGGCATCCGCGTGGGCTTCTTCCTCCAGCTTGGCTACCCCGGGGAGAGCTACGACGATGTCAAGAACACCCTCGACATGGTGAGACAGCTACGCCCGGACGAGATCGGCGTGAGTGTGAGTTATCCCCTCCCGGGGACGGTGTTCCACGAGCGCGTGAAGGCGTCACTCGGCAAGGCGAACTGGGAGAGCGCGATGGACAACGAGTTGTTGTTCTCCTCGCCCTACCCGCAGGCCTTCTACGACTCGGTGCGGGAGTGGCTGCGGGTGGAACACGCGTTCATCAGCTTCCAGCCGTCTGTTTCACGGGTGGGACTCCGGCGAGCTGCGGCCCTCCCGTACCACGCCCTGCGCTGGCCCTGGCACCGCGGGCGGGTGGCCTGGGCGGGGCGAGTCGGGTGGTTCCAGACAACGTGAACGACCCTGGAGAGGCATCCCCGCTCGTCGCCCCGGGGGTGCAGGCCAGGAGCAAGAGGAACATCGAGGGGGGAGCATAGCCGACCGACCGCCACGCTCCGTGCGCCGCGGAACGGCGCTTCCGGCGGCCGTCACGCCTGTCAAGAGAGTGTGAGGGGTCGAGAAAACCACTGAAAAAAAAACGCCCCTGGTAGGCTGGAAAACCCTCAGGAGCCCCCCATGTCTTGCAGCGACCAGCCGCCCACCGCCTCCGCCCTCTCCACCAGTCGCGCGGCCGCGCGCCGCCGCCCCGGTGGCCTCGCCGCCGTCGTGCTCTACGACCTCTGCGAGGACCAGCCGTTCACCGCCACCAGCCTCGTCGCGAGTGGACTCTTCGACGAGTTCGTGCTCTCCGGCCGGGACTTCGAGAGCATCGGCCCGGGGGTCCAGGACCTCGTGATCCACGCCGAGGGCGACAACTTCACCGGCAACTTCTCCTACCGGGTCTCGCTGCAGTACCGCTTCAAGAACGGGCCGTGGCAGACGGCCGTCGTCCTCGCGCTGCAGACCTCCGGCGTCTACGTCATCAGCAACCCGTTCACCGACCGCAGCAAGCTGGGCATGCGCATCCGCGTGGTTCTCGAGACTCAGGTCACCGCAGGATCCAGCAGCGCCCAGCACGGCAACCTCACCATCTCCGCCGCCGCGCGGTTCTTCGCGGCGTAGCCGGGTGCCGCGGGCACTCGCGCTCGACTCCGGGTCCTGGGTCCGGCTGGGGCGCGCTTCCAGCAGGGCCCGCTGGCGCGATGCCCCGGCCGCGGCGCTGGTACTCCCACCAGCGCTGGCTCAACACGCGCCGGCCTTCCGTGCCGGGATCTCCGGCCGCGAGTCGGTGGGGGACGTGCTGGACCGCCTGGTGTACGAGGCGCAGCGGGCCACTGGCACCCGCGAGACCGTCGCCGGGGACGACCCGCTGTGCGCGGTGTGCGACGAGGTGCGCGCCGAGGCGGGCGACGTGGTCGGCGACATCTGCGAGGCGCTGCTCTGCGCCGAGTCCGACTGCCTCCCCGAGGAGTACTGCGACGCCCTGACGGCGGCCGCCGCCGTGTTCTGGGCCATCGCCTTCTTCGGCGACCCGGTCGCGCTCGCCCTCGCGGAGCTGCTCACCCTGCTCGCCGCCCTCTGCTACGCCCTGCCCTGCGGCGCCGACGACGAGCAACCGTGGATCGAGTAC
>CAYHRZ010000637.1:0-3073 GCA_964359125.1 uncultured Klebsiella sp.
CGTCCACACCGTTGCAGGTCTCGGTCGCGCCAGGGTTCACGGTGTCGTCGCCGTCGTCGCAGTCCGTGTCGTCGAGCACGTAGCCGGCGGGGGTGTCGCAGGCGTCCGTGAGCGAGCTTGAATCCCCGTAACCGTCGCCGTCGTCGTCACCGTACCAGGTGAGGAACGTCGCGTCTTCGTCGACCTCGCTGTCGCAGTCGTTGTCGAGGTCGTCGCAGTCGTCGGTGGCGCCGGGGAACGCGGTGCCGTCGGTGTCGTCGCAGTCGTCGGCGTTCGCCACGTAGTTGGCGGGTTGTTCGCAACTGCTCACGGTGTAGGCGCTGCTCCCGTAGCCGTCGCCGTCGTAGTCGATGTACCAGGTGGTGGCGCTGGTGTCCTCGTCGACGGTCCCGTCGCAGTCGTTGTCGACATCGTCACAGGTCTCGACGGCGCCGGGGTACACGTCCGACTCCGTGTCGTCGCAGTCGTCGTCGTTGGCCACGTAGTCGGTCGGCTGGTCGCAACTCACTTGCGTGAAGCGGTTCGCGCCGTAGCCGTCGCCGTCGTAGTCGATGTACCAGGTTGTCGCGTCGACGGCGCTCGTCTCGTCGGTGCTGCCATCGCAGTCGTCGTCGCTGCCGTTGCAGTACTCGCTGGCGCCGGGAAACACGTCGCTGTCGGTGTCGTCACAGTCGTCGTCGTTGTCGACGTAGTCGGTGGGCGCGTCGCAGGCCACGAGCGTGAGTCGCGACGATCCGTACCCGTCGGCGTCGTAGTCCACGTACCAGGTGGTGGCGTCGCCGTCGCAGTCCTCGTCCACGTCGCCGTCACAGTCGTCGTCGTAGTCGTTGCACGCCTCGGTGGCGTCGGGGTTGACGTCCTCGTCGAGGTCGTCGCACTCCTCGCAGGCGGCGAAGCCGTCGCCGTCGATGTCGTCGTAGCCGACGCTGCCGTCGCAGTTGTAGTCGTTGGGGTCGGTGCAGTCCGGCTCCTCGGCGCCCGGGTTGAAGGCCTCGTCGTCGTCGTCACAGTCCCCCGGGTAGCTCGCGTAGCCGGTGGGCTCGGCGCAGTCGTCCAGGGTGATGTCGTCGACCCCGTAGCCGTCGCCGTCGCGATCTTGGTAATAGGTGGACTGCACCCCCTCGTCGACCACCCCGTCGCAGTCGTTGTCGCGCTCGTCGCAGCGTTCGGGGTTGCCGGGGAAGACGGTGTCGACGCTGTCGTCGCAGTCGGTGTTGTCGGTGACCAACCCGGCGAGTTGCACACACGACTCCACCGGGACCCCGGGGTCGCCGAAGTCGTCGCCGTCGGCGTCGGTGTAGTAGGTCGTGGTCACGCCGTTGTCGGCCTCGCCGTCGCAGTCCTGGTCGAGGCCGTCGCACACCTCGGGGGCGCCGGGGTAGGCGCTGTCGTCCGCGTCGTCGCAGTCGTCGCCGTTGGCCACGCCGGCGCCCTCGCAGCCCGCGCGCCCGGTGGCCGGGTCCCCGAAGCCGTCGTCGTCGTCGTCGTTGTAGAAGGTGGTGGCGAGGTCCTCGTCGGTCGCACCGTCGCAATCGTTGTCGCGACCGTCGCACTGCTCGGGGGCGGTGGGGTTCACCGACTCGTCGCCGTCGTCGCAGTCGCCCTCGGCCTCCGAGAAGCCGTCGCCGTCGCGGTCGACGAGCGTGGACGTGTCGCCGTCCTTTGCGGTATCGAGGCCTTCCTCCGGACACGCGAGCAACATCAGGTAGACGAACATCGCGGGAGTCTACCAGGAAGCGGGCCGGATCTTACAAGGGTGCGCGCGCCGTGTGGCTCCTGAGCACCATGCCGTTGGGCTCCATTTCTTCGGTGGGAGGGTAGAACTTCGCGTCGGGACAACTCCACACGTGCACGGTGATGCCCTGGGTGGCCTGCGAGGCCTTCTTCCGCTGGATCAGGTACTGCCGGAGCAACTCGCCCGGGTCCGGCGGCGGGTCGTTGATCGAGGGAGTAGCAGGATAGTAGAGCGGTTTGAACAACACGCCACCGCCATCCTTGTTGAGGAAGCCGCCGATCTGGGTGACGTCGCCGTAGGGGAGGTAGCGCAGTTCGTGGGTTGCTTGGCCGATGCTGTTGACCCCGGTCGGGCTCACCTTGCCGATGCCCACGCTCACCGGGCAGTGAAGGGTATCGAAGAACAACCCGGCGCAGATGAAGTCGGGCGGGACAGGGTTTTCTTTGTCGGCTGGCTTGCCCTCGAACACGAACCACACGTTGGCCGCGTCGCGACTGGAGCAGGTGGGAATCCAGGCGCTGGACGCTGCGTGGGCCATGAAGGCGAGGAGAATCATGCCCCCCAGGTAACCGGGGGCGGGCGTTGCCATTCCCTCGCGCCCGCGCCTCTTGACGGGTAAAGTGAGATCGTGGCCAAGCCGAAGCGACAACCGAAGACCGAGGCTCGTCCCCGGAAGGGGGCAGCGGTGGCGCGGCGGGGGGGCGGCGGCGCCGGTGGGGTGGGCCTGCGGGGGTGGTTGCGGGCGCTGGGGCGCAGCCTGGTGGTTGGGTTTTTGCTCGCGGCGGCCATCGTGGCCTATGTCGAGTGGCGCTGGGCCACGAGGGCGGTGGACCGGGGCCTGGAGCGGCCGGTGTGGACCGTGCCGGGGACGGTGAGCAGCGCACCGATGGAGTGGTGGCCGGGGCTGCGTGCCACGCCCCAGGAACTCGCGCGGGACCTCTCGGGCGCCGGGTACGCGCGGGTGGCCGACGCGGCCCTGCCCGGCGACTTCCAGGTGGGCAAGGAGGCGCTCAAGGTCATCCTCAAGCCCGAGTCGGGCCCAGGGTACGAAGTTCGTCCGGCCGAGGTCCTGGTCACGTTCCGCGACGGGCGCATCAAGAGCATCAGCCCGGGTGGAAAGTTGGCGCTGCCTCCCACCACCCTCGCCTTGGTCCGCGGCAGCGACAACGAGAACCGGTCACCGGTGAAACTGGCGGACATTCCGGAGCACGTGGCGCAGGCGGTCCTGGCCATCGAGGATGCACGCTTCCACGATCACCGCGGCATCGACCCGTTGGGCATCGCCCGCGCGCTGTTTCGCAACGCCCGGGACGGCGGTTGGAACCAGGGCGGCAGCAC
>CAYHRZ010000638.1:0-3059 GCA_964359125.1 uncultured Klebsiella sp.
GGCTGCACACGCGCCACCTGAGCCCGCCAGGCGTCGAAGGCGGCGTCCAGGGTGGGGCCAGTGTCCACCGCCGCGCCGTTCCAGGCGTCGATGACCGCCCAGCCCGCGGCCGCGCCCAGGGTCCCCTCCCACTCCGCCGCGCGCAGGTTGCGCAGCCCGCGGCCCCAGGCGCCGGCGACCGTGCCGGGCTGGACCACCGGCAGGTACACGCGCCCGTTGTCGGCGAGTTCGGGCCGCAGCTCGACCACCAGCCGTGCGAGCAGCTCGAGGGGCACCCCTTCCGGGACGAGCTCCTCGCGCAGGAACATCGACAGCGGCGGGGCCTGCGGCGGCCGCGCACAGGGATCCAGCGTGAACGGCTCGCGGTCCCCCTGGGCCCACGCCCGGGTGTCGCCCGCGGTGCTGCACATCTCCTCGTACTGTCCGCGGTCGCCGTAGGTGACGTCGACGTTGGCCGCGCCCTCGTAGATGCAGAGCCGCGCCGGGCGCCCGCTGGCGCCGACCAGCGGCACGACCACCTCCTCCGCCGGCTCCTCCGGCGGGGCGTTCTTCTCCTTGCGCGCCACGATGCGCTTGATCCGCTCGGGAAGTTCGATGTGCTTCGGGAGGGGCGGGTGCCGGTGGTGCTCGGTCTGGAGGTAGACGAGCCGGTGCGGGAGGAACCACGCCCGTCGGACTGGGTCGCGCAGCAGCAGGCAGCGCTCCGTGGGCGTGGACCAGGCGTCGCGGACCGCCCGCTCGCCGAGCCCCGCTTCCACCAGGTCGAAGAGCCGGGCGGCGTCGCGCGCGCTGGGGAGCGACCGGCGGAACCCGGCGGTGGCCTCGTGCTGGGGGCGGTGGTCGAGCTTGACCAGGCCCTCGCGGCGGGCCCACTTGCGATCCTCGGCCTCCCGCCAGAGGCGGACCCGCTCCTCGTAGGCGGCGTCTTCTTCGGCGAACGGGTCGTCGGCGTCGTCGTTCATCGTGTACCTCCCTGGGTTGGGCGCCCCCGGCGGCCCGGGGGCGGGTCCACGCGGGAGCGCTGCACGCCGATCCAAACAGGGGGCCGCAATGCCGGCGCGAGGCCAAGAATCACCATGCGGGGAAACGTAGTGCGGGAGGCAGCGGCGCGCCCGTCGTCCCCTCGTCCGCCCCCGCGACCCTGCCCTCCGCGGCCCACGTGGGTCGAACGCCACGGGTGGTCACGACGGCGAGTGCCCCGCGTCTCTCGGGGATCACGACCGCCGCCCCGGGAGGCGGGAGGCGGGAGGCGGGAGGCGGGAGGCGCCGGGAGGTCATCGCAAGGGCGAATCGAACCCCAAGCCCCCCAATTTCGGACACTGTGGCACCCCAAGCCACCGTAAATCGGACAACTTGGCCCCGTGGACGGCCCACCACCCCGAAGCCAACGAGCAAACGCCGCTTTCTCCGTGACCAGGCGGCGTCCCCGGGCGCCGAACGCCCGACTTGTCATGTTTTCTCCGGCTTAGGGTGGCCGGGTGTCATGTTTCCGGGGGGATGGGTATTACCATGAGTGTCGCGACATGACACGAGTTCGCAAACAACGGCGCCGTCCTCGGACAGCGTGCGCGCGGACGCCGCCCCCGCCACACGCCAGCGCGTCACCACCCCCCGCCGGGACCCCCGTACGCCCCGATGTCACTGCGGGAGCCGTCGTCGTCGGAGAGCGACGGGTCACCCGCGTCGACGAGCGATGAGCTCGAACTGAGCGTGAGGTCCCACGCGCTGGCGTCGGACGACGAGGTGTCGGCGTAGCCGGGGGTCACCGCGATGTTGCCACTGCTGCCCACCGGCGTGCTGACGTTTGAGAACTCGGTGGAGGTGTTGCCGTAGAAGTTCGAGTAGGTGGACGTGAGTGTGCCGGCCGAACTGGTGGAGGCCAGGTACACCGCGCCGCCGTAGTTGTAGCGGGCACTCAGGCTGTTCTTGTAGACGCTGGTGTTCTGGAAGGTGATGTCGCCGTAGTAGCCCATGTAGGCCGCGCCACCGTAGGCGGCATAGCCGTCGAGGCCGTTGCCGACGATGTCGCAGTTCACGAAGCTGGGGTTGGCGTAGTAGTCCGAGCCGATGGTGCCGTAGGCGTAGGTGTAGGAGAAGTAGCCCCAGTCGTAGAGTTGGTTGGCGGCAATGATGCAGTTGGTGAAGGTAGGCTCGGCGTACTGCGTGGCGTACACGGCGATGCCGTAGCCCACGTAGGCGGTGGCGAAGTTGCCGTAGATGTCGGCGTGGTCGAAGGTGGAGTCGTCGTTGTTGAGGTAGATCGCAGCGCCGTAGGCTTGCGGGGTGTTGGAGTAGAGGTACGCCCCGTTCCCGGTCATGCTGAGGTCGTCGAAGGTGCTCGCCCCGCCGCTGATGTACATGCCCGCGCCGTAGCTGTAACCGTAGCGGCCACTGGTCGAGGTGTAGAAGTAGCTGTAGTTGTACAACACGTCGGTGCTGCTGAGGTCCGCGTAGGAGCTGGACAGGTAGATGCCCGTGCCCAGGGCCAGGCCGTAGCTGGTGGCGTTGCTGACGTCGGCGTAGTTGCTGTAGACGGTGAGGTTCTCGACGTTGGCGCTGCTGCCATACATGTAGAGGCCGGTGCCGTAGGCGTAGGCATAGGTGGTGGCGGCATTGTAGGCATAGTTGTAGGCGATGTAGACGTCGGTCATGGTGGGCGAGCCGCTGTACACGTAGGCGCCGGTGCCGTAGCAGGTGGTCGACACGCAGGCGTTGTTGTAGATGTACAGGTCGTCGAGGGTGGGTGACGTGCCGTAGATGTAGAGCCCAGCTCCGGAGGTGGCGGTGCCGCCGGTGATGCCCACGCCGCGGAGGGTCGCGTCGCGCTCGCTGCTGTCGATACGGACCACCGGGCCGGTTCCCGAGCCATCGATCACCGTGTCGTAGGCGCCGGCGCCCTCCACGGTGATGCTCTTGCCGGAGAAGTCGATGGTCTCGTAGTAGGTTCCGGCGTCGACGCACACGCTGTCGCCGCTGGCGGCGGCGTCGATCGCGTCCTGGATCGAGGCGTAGTCGCCGGGGACGGTGAGCCCGCCGTCGACGTCGCCGTCGCAGTCGTT
>CAYHRZ010000639.1:0-3057 GCA_964359125.1 uncultured Klebsiella sp.
CTCCAGGAGCAGCGCCGGCGCGCCACCCGTGTAGGGCACATGGCCCACGTCGATCCCCGCCAGGCGTACCACCGCGCCCTGCTTGAGCCCCTGCACGTCGGCGTAGTGGGCGTGGACCTTGTACCGGGCGCTGAACGCCTCGGTGCCGCCGCCGAGCACGAAGGCGGCGATGGCGATGAGCACCACGAAGGCCATCACGAAGAGGCCGACCTTCAGCTCCTGGAAGAGGTTGCGTTCCACAGGGGGGCCAGTGTAGCGCGCCGGCTACGGGGCCGGCACGTCGACGCGGTCCCCGGCGGGCGTCCAGGCACAGAACGTGACGTGCTCGCCCCGGATGAAGAACTGCCCGGGATCCACCGGGGCAGCGAGACCCATCGCGGCGGCCTCGGCGTTGGCACGGCGCAGGCGCCGCTCCGCGACCTTGTCGTGGTAGTCGTACACGGTGACCGCCCGGCGGTCGACCACGTTGAAGGTGGTACACCGCGCCTCGCGCACCGGGGGACAGCAGCCGCCGGCTTCCACCAGCACCGACACGTAGGGCCCGTTGCGCCCGAGGATGTCGACTGTCTGCCAGTGGTCGGTGAGCGGGACGCAGGCGTCGGGAGGCTCCTCCCCCACCACGCGCTCGGCGCCCGCGAAGAACGCCTCCTCCGCCCAGGTGCAGGCACGCCCCTCGTCGTCGGGCGGGCCCTCGACGACCACCAGCGGCACCGTCACCGCCACGCCGGGGTCGGGCAGCGCCGGGGTGTGGATGCAGGCGGCGAGCAGGAGCAGGCTACAGACTCCAGTCGATGTCGGCGGGGAGTTCCATGCCGGTGGCGCCGGGCGCGGGCCATCGCAGGCCCGAGGCGCGGACGGCCGGGCGGATGTCGGCGATGAAGTCTTTCATCACCTCGGCGCTGTCCCTCTTCTTGAGCCCCACCCCGATGGCGTAGGCGTTGCCCTCGCCGCCGGGGCGGCCGAAGGACAACAGGCCGTATCGCAGCCACTTCTCGAACAGGGGCTGCTTCACGCCGTCGAAGGCGGCGTCCTGGCACATGTCGACCACGATGCGCTCGCCCAGGCCCTGGTGACCCTTCTCCTCCGCGATGATCTTGCGGATCACCTCGCGGTACATCGGGAAGCTCGCGTTCTCGTACTCCTGGAGCTGCCAGAAACCGCCCCGATCGTAGAGGAACTGGGCCATCGCCAGCTCGAACCAGGACTCGGCGAACTCGATGGGTTTTTCGGCGAGCCGGGCGTTCACCCACGGCTCCACCGACTCACCGGCGAACTCCGCGTACATCTTCGCCACCACCTCGTAGTGCTCCATCTCCTCGCGGATGTGCCAGGTCATGAACTTCAACCACTTCAGTTCCGGCACGTACTTGAGCCCGTGGCCAAACATCTGCGCCGCCGCCAGCTCCCGGTAGGCCTGCGACTTCATCATCTGGTCGAGCGTGCGCGCGTAGCGCTCCGGCATCTCGTCGCGACGGTGGTACTCGGTCATGGACGGCGATTATCCCGCGGGACCTACTTCGGTGAGCCGCCGGGCAAGCGCTCCAGGAGGTCGTCGATCATCCGCAGCGTCATGCCCCAGAGCCGCCCGGGAGGCAGGTCCACGCAGGGCAACTCGTAGTCCTCGCCCTGCCAGCGGTACACGAAGGCGCCCCGGTTCTCCCCGCGGACCAGGCGATCCAGCGCCTCGAGGTGTACGGCCGCCACCTCGTCGTTGGGCCGCAGCTCCGGCCAGCGGGGCAGCCGGAACACGTAGGGGATCACGTTGACGGCCTGCGCGCCCGCGTTGCGCGGCGACGACTGCGGGGGCAGGGCGCCGAGGCACTCCGCCCCGCCGAGATCCAGCGAGAGCTCCTCGCGGCTCTCGCGGACGGCCGTGTGCAAGAGGCTCTCGTCGGCCGCGTCTTCTCGTCCCCCGGGAAAGGCAAGGTGACCCGACCACAAGTCGCCCGCCCGGTCGGCTCGACGGATGAGCAACAACTCGTCGCCGGGGCCGAAAACCATCGCCACGGCGGCACGGCGCATGTCGTGGGGCAACTGGGCGTGGGCGCGCGGGAGCGCGAGGCCATCGACGAGCGAGCGCGTAGACACCGGAGTCGTCACCTTCGGTCGGGGCGCTGCCGCTAACCCCTTGGCCGTGCTAGGACGGCGGCCCCGGGGCGAAGCCGACGTGTCCGACGGTTTGAACATCGACCTTCGCCGCCCGGTGGAGCCGGAGCGCCCCGAGCACCCGAACCCGGTGGTTCGGTTCTGGGACGGGCTGTGGGACATCCTGAAGTCCTGGGGGCCGCCGTTGTTCGCGGTGTTCGCCATCCGATCCATCGTGGTGGAGCCGTTCCAGATCCCCAGCGGCTCGATGGTGCCCACCCTCGCCATCGGCGACTTCATCGTGGTGAGCAAGTTCGAGTACGGGCTGCGGGTGCCCTTCACCAACATCGAAATCCTGCCGCTGGGCGAACCCGAGCGCGGCGACATCGACGTGTTCATCTACCCGCCGAGCGTGAGCGAAGATCCCTGGTGCTGGCTCAAGCGCCTGCCCCGCGGCCTCACCTTCGACATGCTCCCGCTGCCCGGCCCCGACGCCTGTTCCATCGACTACATCAAGCGCATCGTGGGCCTCCCCGGCGAGACGATCGAGGTCCGCGACGACGTCGTCTACATCGACGGCAAGGAGCAGAAGCGCGTGTCGACGGGGGAGTACGCCTACACCGACATCCGCAGTTGCGACGCCCAGCCGATGCGCAGCTACAACGAATTGCTCGGCGACGTGGAGCACCCGGTCCTGCAGTCCAACGAGTCCTGGCAGCGCATGCGCGACCTGCCGCCCACGGTTGTCCCCGAGGGGCACTACTTCGTGATGGGCGACAACCGCGACAACAGCGCCGACAGCCGGGTGTGGGGGTTCGTCCCGCGCGACTACATCCGCGGCAAGGCGATGTTCGTGTGGCTGAGCTTCGACCCCTGCAAGCCCGGCACGCCGGGGCTCGGGGAGATGCGCTCGGAGCGGATCGGGCAGGGGTTGCAGTAGCGGCGCCGTTCAACGTCGCCATGACCCCACCT
>CAYHRZ010000640.1:0-3057 GCA_964359125.1 uncultured Klebsiella sp.
TCGGGGATTGCAGGTGCGCGCTTTCTTGCCCATGCCGCTCGACGGGGCGGCGCTCAAGTCGCTACTCGACGCGCTCTCGGCGGAGTGGGCTGCGGCCGCCGCCCCCCCGCCGTCGGCGCAGCCGAGCGACTGGAGCGGCGCAGGGTTCCTGGCCTCGGTGCGGGGCCCCTTCGAGAAGGTGCCCCCGGTGCGGCTGCTCTTCCTGGCGCACCGGGTCGCCGCGACCGGGGCCGTGGTGATCGACCGGCCCGACTACGCGGGCGCCATCGTGGTGCGCGCGGGGCAGGTGGTCCACGTGGAAGGCCTGCCCGGACTGCTCCGCGGGCTCAAGCCGGCGGTGGCCGACACCCGCCACCTGGTGCGCGACGTGGGGGCCGCCGTCGTCGCGGGGCACCCGGTGAACACCGTCCTCGACGCGGCGGTGGCGGGCCTCGGCGCCTTCCTGGCCCGGGCGGTACGGTTGCGCGGCGGCGAGGTGTACTTCGAGACCGACGGCACCACCCCGCCGGGCGCCTTCCCGCTGCCGCAGCCGGTTCCACGCATCATCGCGCTGGGGTTGTCGGCCGGCCGCCCCGACGCGCAGGTGGCCGCGGACTGGTCGGCGTTGAACGGGGCCAGCCTCTCGGCGCGGATCCCCGACGACTCGCCCGAGCGCCGGTGGGGGCTCGACGCCGTCGCGATGAGGGTACTCAAACTCGCCCAGGCGGCGCCCACCGTCGGCGCGTTGCCCGACGGCGGCGGGGGGCGAGGTCCGGAGGTGCTCCGGGCCCTGGACCTGCTCTACATCCTCGGCCTCGTCGCGGTCGACGGTGGCCCACTGGAGCACGACGACGCCGGCGTGGGGCCGGCCCGCGCCCCCGCCGCGGCTACGGAGGAGGACCCCCGGGTGGAGCGCTTGCGCCGTGCGCTCTCGAGCATGGAGGGCGCCTCGGCCGTGGAGGTGTTGGAACTGGGTGCCCGTCTCAAGGTCACTGAAGAGGAGATCGTTGCCGCCTACCGCGACATCTCCAAGCGCTACCACCCCGACACCTACTTCAACGCGGCGCCACTGGTACGCTCGCTGGCGGAGGCCTGCTTCGCGAAGGTGAACGGCGCCTACGAGACCCTGCGCATGCCCGGCGGCGTGGGGGAGGCCAACCGGGTCTTGGCCGCCCGCGCCCAGGGCAAGGCCTACGTCACGGAACGCGAGCACCTGGCGGCCCGGGTGGCGTTCAAGCGCGGCGAGGTGCTGTACCGCAACCGCGACTGGCGGGGCGCCGACGCGCAGTTCGCGGAGGCGGTGAAGCGGGACCCGAGCGGTTGGCCCTACGCCCTGTTTGCGGCGAGGACCGGCTACCTCTCCCGGCGGCTCACCGCTGACGGTGCGCTGGCGGCACTCGACGCCATGCAGGCCCCCGACGGCGCCAAGCGCGGCGAGGTGCTGGTCTCGGCGGGCAACATCCTCAAGCTGGAGGGACGGCACGCCGACGCGCAGAATCGCTACCGGCTGGCGCTGGAAGCCGACCCACAGAACCGTGACGCCCAGCGGGAAGTGCGGCTGAACAACGCTCGCGTCGAGCGGGATCGCGCTCCCGATGGGCCCGCCAGCGCGACGAGCGTGATCTCTGGCCTGTTCCGCCGCGCGTCCGACGCGGGAAAGAAAGGAAGCTAGCCCAAGGGTTCTACTGGGGACAGAGCTGGGCGGGCATGCAGGCCTCGGGCGAGGCGTCGCAGTCGGCCTCCTCGACGG
The DNA here is from genome assembly GCA_964359125.1 of uncultured Klebsiella sp. Taxonomy (GTDB): domain Bacteria; phylum Myxococcota_A; class UBA796; order UBA796; family SXON01; genus SXON01. The sequence continues at coordinate 1,730 of CAYHRZ010000640.1, forward strand.
CGACCGCCCAGTCGTCGAGGCACTGCGCCATCGACTCGGCGTCGTAGGCGGACTTGGGGCACTCGGCGAAGTCCTGCGTGTCGACGGCGGACTGGCAGCTCTTCACCGAGTCGTAGCCCACGGTCGCGAGTTCATCGCAGACCTCCAGCAACTCGCAGTAGAGGTACCCCTGCTCCACCATCCCATCCTCGTAGGTGGGGCCGCAGGCCAGCAACAGCCAGAACACCGTCACGCGCCACCCCGCGCCCGCGACAGGTCGCGCGTGATGTTCTTCTGGTGGGATTCCAGCGTGCCGCCACCGATCTCCAGCAACTTCGCGTCGCGGAGCAGCCGCTCCACCGGGAACTCGGTGCAGTAGCCGTTGCCGCCCATCACCTGCATCGCCCGGTCCGCCACGTGCTTGCCCACCGGCGCCGCGAAGAGCTTGGCGGCGTCGCTGCCCAACCGGTTTCGCCGGTCCGGACCCACCGCGTGGGCGACGCTGTAGACCAGGGCACGTACCGCCTCGGTCTCGGAGTAACTGTCTGCGATGTACTTCTGTACTTGACCAAACTCGCTGATCGGCTTGCCGAAGGCGTGTCGCTGGCTGGCGTAGTCGACCATCTTGTCGAGGCAGCGGTCCGCGATGCCCAGCGACATGGCGGCGAGGGTGAGTCGCTCGATCTCCAGGTTCCGCATCATGTGGGTGATGCCCTGTCCCTCCGCGCCGAGCAGGTTGGCGACCGGCACGCGGCAGTCCTCGAACACCAGTTCGCTCATCGTCGACGCGCGCATCCCCATCTTGTGCATGGGGTTGCCGGTACGGAACCCGGGACAGTCCCGGTCGACCAGGAAGCTCGTGACCCGCCCGTTCACCTTGGCGTACACCAGGAAGCAGAAGCCGTCGGGGCCGTTGGTGATGAAGGTCTTGGTGCCGTTGAGCACGTAGTGGTTGCCGTCGCGCACGGCGGTCGTGGTCATGCCGAGCACGTCGGTGCCCACGGCGGGCTCCGTCATGCCCATGCCGCCGATCCACTCCCCGGTGAGCGCCTTCGGCAGCACCCGGGCCCGTTGCTCGTCGGAGGCGCAGTAGTAGAAGTTGTTGACGAACAACATCGCGTGCGCGAGGAAGGCTAGACAGAAACCCGGATCCGACTTGGACAGTTCGTGGTGGACGATCACCGCCGCCACGGCATCCATGCCCGAGCCACCGTGCTCGGCAGGCACGGTGATCCCGTGCAGGCCCAGTTCCCCAAGCGCCAGGAACAACGGCAGGTTGAGTGCCTGCTTCTGGTCGAACTCGGCGGCTTGTGGCTCCACGGCGGTCGCCACGAAGTCGCGGACCATCT
>CAYHRZ010000641.1:0-3044 GCA_964359125.1 uncultured Klebsiella sp.
GCAGGGCGGTGTCGACGGACTGGCTCACCAGCGGCGTGGGCTCGAGTACCACCCCGCCGCGCACGCGCACCTCCATCACCCCCCAGCGATCCCACAGCACGAACCGCGGCAACGTGAGCTCCGCGCCCACGCGCGGTGACCAAGTGGGTCGCAACGTAAGTTCATAGGGATTCCCATCGACGACGTCGTCGCTGTCGAGTTCGAGGCCGGCGCCCTGGATGGTCATGTGCGTCACCTCCGCGATGCTCGGGGTCAGGGCGTCCCAGGCGGTGCGCTTGATGTCGGCCGTGACGGTCATCGTGTCGCGGAAGGTGTAGGCCGCACCGAGGTTGAACTGCGACGGCGTGTAGTGGTCGAACACGCCGAGGCCGAAGGCCAGGTACAGGGGAATCACCACGGGGTCCAGGTCGCCGATCTCCTCGGTGCCTGCATTGATCTGCAGGTCGATGTTGACTTCGACCGGGAGGCCGGCGTCGCCCCGCCATGCCGCGCCCAGTTCCAGGCCTTCGAGCGCGGGGATCGCCTCGCCCGCGTCCCAGTGCAGGGCCACGATGGGCGCGAAGCCCGGGACCAGGTCCAGCGACATGTTGTGCACGTCGAGGCCTACCCCGACGACGTCGGACGCCTCGGAACTGTCGCCCTCCGCGCCGGAGAGCGTGAGATCCAGGGTGGCGGAGAGGTCGTACCGGGCGCGGGGTATCATCTGGAAGCCCCCGCCGACGCTGAGACCCCACTTGGGGCGGTAGCCGGCGGCCAGGGCCAGTTCGTACCGCTGCGCGCGGTTCTGGTAGAGGAAGTAGGTGGGTAGCTGCGGCTCGAAGGTCTCGAGGCGAATCAGCCGCTGCAGCGGCAAGAAGAGACCCAGGCCGAAGGAGAACGTCGTCCCGATGGGTCGGGTGAAGCCGAGCATGAAGCCCTGCACCGGGTCGTACTCGGGACCCACCGCCAGCGGGTCGTCGGCTTCGTCCACGAGGCCGTCGCGGTTGGTGTCCCACCACACGTCGGGGATCGGCGTGAACTCGCTCTCCACCCACACGAAGCCCAGCGAGGCCTGCGTGTAGAGTTGCCCGGGCAACGCCGCCGGGTTGACGACGATCGACTCCGCCCCCTCGGCCATGGCCACCCCGCCGCCGCCTCGACCCATCTTCCGGCCGCCAAAGCCGTAGAATTCCACGGGGCTGGCCGGGGCCGAGCCCGCAGTGAGCAAGAGGGCTAGGGTCACGACCAGCTAGGCGTAGCCAATCTCGGGCACCGGCGTGAGCGCCAGTTGCCGCAGGTGCTCCACGACGTTCGCTGGGCTCTCGCCGCCTAGGGCCTCCCGGAGGCAGGCCAGGCGGCCGCTGAGGTGCGCGGTGGCCAGACCGGACCCCTTGTAGACGCCCCGGCCCTCGGGATCCGTGTCGCCGGCCGCGGTGTAGCCGTGGCCGAGGAACTTGCCCGAGAGGTTGCCCCACTGCTTGCTGGGGAAGCGGTGGGGCGTGAAGAAGTAGAACTTTTCGGGGGGGCAGTCGGGGTGACTGGCCACGCCCACCGCCTCGGGCAGGTCGGCCGGGTAGGCCCGCTCGCCCTTGGGGTGGGCGGCCGCGATCACCATGGCCCCCCGTTCCACGGCCAGCGCGCAGCAGTCGCGCAACAAGAGCGCCTTGCCCATGTTGGGCGTGCCCAGCGAGAGGTTGATCACCCCCGCCCCGTTGCGCGCGCTGGTCTCGATCGCGGCCGCCATCAGGTCCGCGCTCGTGCGCAGCTTGGCGTCCATGATCTTGACGCACATCAAGGTGGCCTCGGGCGCCGAACGGTGCACGGCGGCCGCGATCTCGGTGCCGTGGCCGTTCTCGTCGGCGAAGTCGGACGCCAGGAGCGCGTGGGCCGTGGCGTTGAGCGAGATGTTCCAGCCCGAGATGGTCGCGCCGACCAGGCGAGGGTCGTTGACGTTCACCCCGCTGTCGACGATCGCCACCACCTGGCCCTTGCCCGTGTACTCCTTGCCGCGAAAGCGCATGCGCTCCAACCCGTTTGCTGCGCCATCCTAAGGGCTCGGGCCCCCCCGACGCAAGGCGGGCCCGCGGCCCAGTGGGCTATGGTGGGCCAGAGGCCGGTCCGTGTATCGCCCCGATGTCACCGTTTCCGAGGCGCCGGTGCCCGGCGCCAGCAGCGCGCCGGAGGCCAATGCCGGTGCGCGAGCGCCACGCCTGCACGGCGCGCGGGCCCGAGCGGGGATGGTTGCGTTGGCAACCCGCCTGGAAGAAGCGGGGAAGCGGGCCCGGGTATTCGGCCACCCCGTCGCTGCGGCGCCCGGTCGCGACACGCTCGTGGCGGCGATGGCCACGGCGGTGGCTGGGCTGGTGAGCGTCGCGGCTGGCGGACCGGTCCCGGGACTCGTCGCCCTGGTGTTCGCTGCGGGCGTCGGTCTAGGGGTGCTGCAGCCATGGCCGCGGCGCGCGGCGTGGGTGGTGGTGGTGGGCGAGCCCTCGGCGACCACCCGCCGCGTGCGCGCCCTCGCGCTCGACGACCGGCGGCTGCGCCCCTGGCTGAGCGCCGTGGTCGGAGGCGTGGCGGCGGCGCTGGTCTTGTTCCCCGGCGCGCCCTGGGCCATCGGGCTGGCCTTCGCCGTGGCGGCGTGGACGGCCTACGACCCTGTCCGCGCGCGGGCGATCGGGCTGGAGGAGGCGGTGGCCTGGGCGCTGGCCCAGCCCACCGACGAGCACACGGTGCTGCTCGCTGGCACCGGCATCGCGGCCACCGGGGAGGGGATCGTGTCGGTTTTGGACTGGCACGCCGTCCCCGGTCGGCAGGTGGTGGTCAGTGTCGACGAAGCTCGACCGGGCGAGACCCCCCGTCGCCTCGACGCGCTGGGCATCGGCGCGGCGCCTTCCGTGGCGTCGCCGGGCGGGGTCGCGTGATTTGGCTGGCGCTCGCGACGGCGGGGGAGCTGTCGGGCACACTGACCGGCCACGAGGGCGAGCCAGTTGTGGGGGTCACGGTGGTGGCCTACGACCCGCGCTACAACTACGCGCCCGCGACCACTCGCTCGGGCGGGCAGTGGA
>CAYHRZ010000642.1:0-3031 GCA_964359125.1 uncultured Klebsiella sp.
TCCATCGGGTTGGACGGCGCATGGTGGCAAGGGGCAGCCGGCGACCCCACCACGCGCCTGGACAGCGCCGACGTGGCCGCCGTGTGGTACCGCCACATCGACGTGGCCGAGGCGCTTCGCGGCCGTCTCGACCCGCTCTGGCACGAGGCCGTGGCCGCGCAGTCCGAGCTCGCGCTGCTCGCCTTCACCGCGTCCCTACCGGGTCTACACGTGGATCATCCACGTCGTTCCAGCCTCGTCCCCGGCAGCCCCGGGATCCTGAGGCTCGCGCGGGCGGCCGGCCTCGACGTGCCACGCACGCTCATCTCCAACGAACCAGCGGAGATCCGGGCCTTCGTGGCTGGATGTGGTGGCGGCGCCATCCGCAAGATGCTCCATAGTTCGTCCGTGGTCGTCACCGACGCCGACGGCCGGACGCAGACGGGCGCGACGGAGCTGGTGACCCCCGCAGACCTGCGCGACGACGCGACGTTGCGGGCCTGCCCGCTCGTGTGGCAGGAGCGCGTGGACAAGGCGCGGGAGCTACGCATCACGTCGGTCGGCCGGGAGCTGTTCGTCGCATCGATCGACTCGCGACGATCGTCGTCCGGAGCCGTGGACTGGCGGCAGGACCCGGCGCTGGTGGGGGCCTTCCAGCCCGACGCGCTCCCCGCCGCCGTGGAAGCCAGTGTTCAACGCCTGCTGGACCGCCTGGGGTTGAACTTCGCGACGCTGGACATCATCCGCGCTCCCGACGGGCGGCACGTCCTGCTCGAGGTGAACACCACGTCGTACTTCTCGTTCATCGAGCGGGCGACGGGCTTGCCGATCGCGGAGGCGGTAGCCGCGTTGCTGGCGGGGGACTCGCCCCCGCGCGTGGCGACGGACGGCTGACCGGGCCGGCGTGACGGGCTCCACCGCGACTGTCGAACGCCGCTGCCACCCTCGGCCGGGCTCAAGGAGACCGCGCGCGGAGGTCGACGGCGACGAGGCGTCGGGTCACTCACCCGGGCCCAGGCCGCCGAGCGCTCGATCTCGGCCGACCACGCGGCGCCCCTCTGGGCGTGAGCACGGATGAGGGTTCGTCGGCGGACGCACGCGTGGAGGGGGTTCAGGGCTCGAGAAGGTAGGCGACACCTTCGCCCCCGTCCGTGGGCTCGTCTTCCGCAACCGCGAGGATTCGACCGTCCGACAGGATGGCCGTGAACCCCAGCGGGGTCCCCGCCACGTCGCCGTAGATGCGGCGCTCCGCCTCGACCAGAGGGACCGTGGCGCGCGGAACCCGGTCGACCACGTAAACCGCGCCCTTGCGGCCGCCATCCGAGGGGTCGGAGGCCTGGCACCCACACCCTGCTGGGCACCAACCCGACCAGGTTCGAGGCGTCGATGGACGGTTGTTTGGGCGTGGAGATCGGTGGCGACACCTTCACGAGGGTGTTCTACGACGGCGCGGCCAACGAGCGATCCCGCCACTCGTTCACCCCGTCGTTGCCCATGCCGCCGCGGCGCCGCCGGGAGAGCGAGCCGTCCAGACCCTAACGGTGCGCCGCCTGCGCGCGGGCCGTCAGCCACGCCCGGGGGAACGTCCTCGACGTGGGTGGCGAAGGACCACCTGTGGCCGAAGGGGCAGGCGACGGTGCGCGTGCGGTCGCCGTGGAGCTCCTCCCGCACCGGGTACCCGCGCGTCGAACCCAACGCCACCGCCCGCGCCGCGTCCACGTCGCGTACCTGGAGCACCAGGCCCTGCGGACTGCCGCCGTAGTGAGCGGGGGCGTGCGCTCCCGTCTCCGGAAACGCGTCCGGCAGCATCACGGTGACCCGTCGAAGCTGAGCTCCGCGTGGCCCACCCGACCGCCGCGCTCGCGGGCCGGCGCATTCGGGCACACCGGGTGGAGGGTGCTCGGTCGGCCAAGGGGGATGAGGGTATGATCGCCGGGCATGGAATCGAACCGTTTCAACCTCGCGGGACGGACCCCGGCACCGGTAGCGGCGAGCGTTCACCCCCAGGGCCCGCGCTGGCCCACCCCGCGCCGGGTGCCCGCGTGCTGATCGTGAGCGCCGCACTCGGCGCTGACATGCTCGATGAGATCGAGGCGACCTGGCGCACGCCCGCCGGGGTAATCCCCGGGAGCTTCTCGCCCATCGGCTTCTCCCCCGCGGGGGCCTTCGCCTACTACGAGGAGCTCCCTGACGAGGCCATTGGTGGCTACCTGTGGCGAGTCGTCGTGGTCGACCTCGTCCGCGACGTGGTGCTGGAGGAGCGGCTGTGGACCGACGGGGGTCTCCGCACCATCACCGATGTCACGGCGTGGCGCGCCGCCGAGGGCGAGCCCACGCGGGCGCTGCTCGGCCGGCACGGGATCGCCCGGCCGGCCGGCCCACTGCTGCACCTGCCCATCGTCTACGAGGGCGCGCCCATGGCGCTCACCGCCAGCGTGGCGCCCGGGGGAGCGCCCAACCAGGACCTGTTCGCCACGCTCACCCTCTGGAAGGTCGACGCCGGCCGGAAGGATCTCGGCACCGTCCCGTTCGCCCGCTGGACCGGCGAGGCCTTCCTCTACGGTACGCCGCCCCAGCCCGTGGGTTGGTTCCTCAGCCCCTTCGAGCCCCGGGCAGCGATCCTGTCCATCGTAGGCGCGCGGGGCTACGAGGGGCCGCCGAACGTCCTGTCGCCCGTCATCACCGGCGCCCACCTCGTCACCGGCTTCAAGTAGGGAAGCGCACTGCGGGTGTACCGCCGACGGCGTGACCACCTCGTTCCGTCTCCACGCGACCCTGCCCAGCACCGGCGACGAGGATGCCGGAGCCGATGGGCCCACCGAGCGCGATGCGCGCGGCTACCCCACCACCCGCCACGGCGCGGGAAACCACACCCAGCGGTCGTCGAGCCACACCAGGCCGTCGTAGTCGTTGCCGCGGCCGCCCCCCACCGGCAGGTAGGCCCAGGCCACCCAGGCGCGCTCGGGACGCAGGCGCCCGGCCACCCGCGCCCACTGCGGCGGGAACGTCTTGGCCATCGGCGCGTCGGGTAGCAACATGCCGCCAGTGGCGA
>CAYHRZ010000643.1:0-3026 GCA_964359125.1 uncultured Klebsiella sp.
CTACAACGACCCGCCGCCACAGTAAGACGACGAACTTCTGGTTCAGGACACTAGCTCGGCGCAGGCCTCGCCGGATCGGGCATGGCCAGCAGCACCGTCGCCGGGACGTTCGTGCGGTTCTCGACCAGGCGCGGTTCGTGGGCGGCGATGCGCACGCTGTCCCAACGATCCAGCTCGACCTCGGTCTCACCGTTGGAGATGGTCACCCGCCCCTCCAGGACCAGGTACATCTTCTCGACGGGCGAGGCGTCCATGCCCGTGCTGCCGCCCGGCAACAGGTGGCAGAGGTTCATCACCAGGCCGTCGCTGGGCCCCGCCTCCTTGCCCTGCACGCGCAGGCACCGCATGTCGACATGCCCGGGCGGGTGGTAGGTCGGCGCGTCCTTCAGCCGGATGACGTTCATGGCAGCAGCACCACGCGGTCTTGGGCGCCCTGGAGCACGGCTCGGTAAGCCTCTCCGGCATGCTCGATGGGGAACCGCGTGCTCTCCGGCACGGGATAGGGCTTCAACGCGCCGCTCGCGAAGCCGGCCGCCAGGGCGTCGAGGTTCTCCGCTGAAGCCGCCCCGTTGAGCGCCAGGGTGTCGATGCCGACGAAGGTGTGCCGGCCGCGATAGAACGGGAGAATGTCGAACGACACCTCGCGGGAAATCGTGGCGATGAAGATCGCCCTCGCGCCCAACGCCATCGCGGCGTTGGCGTCGGCGAAATAGGGGCTGCCCACGGTGTTGAAGACGATGTCGGCGCCGCGGCCGTCCGTCAGCTCGCGCACCTGGCCTGCGATGTCAGGGACCGATTGGCTGATCATCGTCACCGGCGTGGCGGCATGGCCGATATAGCCGCCCTCGCCGCGCGCCACGCCGATCACACGGGCGCCGAGCATGGCGGCGATCTGGCACGCGGCCTGCCCCACCTTGCCGTTGGCGCCGAAGACCAGGACGTTGTCGCCAGGCTTGGGCATGCCCGCCCGGCTGAAGCCCTCATGAGCGGTGACGAACGGCACGCCGATCGACCCCGCTTCAGCGAACGACACCCCGTTCGGCATCTCACGCACATAGCTGCGGTGGCAGGTCAGGTAGCGCGCATGGCTGCCGTCACGGGTGATGCCGAGGTCGCCCCCCGACCCCCAGACAGACTTTCCGACCAGGTCGCCCGGCCCGTCGATCACGACGCCGGCCCAATCGCGTCCCGGCGTGCGCGGCCAGATCGCGTGCGGCATCATGCCGAGCGCCGCCTTGACGTCCGACGGGTTCACCGCCGCCGCCCGCACCTCGACCACGACGTCGTCACCGCCGACCAATGGCGAGTCCATCGCCTCGACCTTCAGGTGGAGCACGTCGAGACTGGCGGCTTTCTCCAGGACACGGATACGAGACATGGAGACCACTTTCCTATGAGAGACCCAGCAGGCGTCGCGCCTCGCTGGGATTGGCCGGCTCCGCGCCGACGCCCGCTAGAATCTGGCGAGCCCGTTGCACCAGGGCGGCGTTGGACGGGGCGAGCACGCCCTTCGACATGTAGATGTTGTCTTCCAGGCCCACCCGGACGTGACCGCCGAGCAGCCAGGACTGGGCCACCATGGCGAACTCCGAGCGGCCGACGCCAAAGCCCGTCCACACCGCGCCCGGCGGCAGCAGGTTGCGGGCGTACATCATGGTCTCGGGCGTGGCGTTGAAGCCGTAGTTCACCCCCAGCACGAACGAGAACAGCCCCGGTCCGTCGAGCTCGCCCGCGTCGATGAGGTGCCGCGCCAGGTGCAGGTCGCCGCTGTCGAACAGCTCAAGCTCAGGCTTCACGCCGGCGGCGCGAATGGCCCGCGCCATGACGGTGACGTTCCGCGGCGTGTTGATCACCACCTGGCCGCCGGAGTTCATGGTGTTGAGGTCCAGGGTGCAGATCTCGGGCTTCAGCACGCTGATATGCTCGACCCGCAGTTCGGGCCGCACCAGGGTCGTGCCCGGGCCGGCGACGCTCGGATCCTCGTCGCTGGGCGCGAACCGGCCCCCGGGGCCGGTGGTGAGGTTCAAGATCAGCGCGGGATTCTTGGCGCGGATCAGATCGACCGTTTGCCGGTAATAGTCGAGCTCCATCGACGGATCGCCCGTCACCGGATCGCGCACGTGGATATGGACGACCGAGGCCCCCTCCTCCGCGGCCAGCAGGGAGGCTTCGGCGATCTCCTCCGGGGTTACCGGCAGGTCGGGGTGCTGGTCGCGGGTGGTGATGTTGCCCGTGACCGCGCAGGTGATGATGACTTTGGAATGCATGGTCGGCCCGTCAGAGATGGCGCCCGCCATCCACCTGGATGACGCTGCCGGTGGAAAAGCGCAGCTGGGTCGCGCAGGCGAGCACGGCCTGCGCCACATCTTCGGGCGCGGCGACCCGGCCCAGCGGCGTGGTGGCGGCGATCTTGTCGGACGCGGCCTTGTCGCGGCCCGGAACGAAGCCCGTGGCCACCGCGCCAGGCGAGACGCTGAGCACCCGCACGTCGGGCGCCAGGGCCCGCGCCAGCGCAGATCCCATGGTGTCCATGCCGGCCTTGGCCGCGCAGTAGGCGATGTTCGAGCCGATCGCCGTGGTCGCGGCGATCGAGGAAATATTGACCACCAGCCCGTCCTGGTGGGCGCGAAGCAGGCGCTCGAAGGCGCGCACCGCGGCGAACGGCGCGCGGACATTGTGGGCCATCAGGAGGTCGATCGTGTCATCGTCCAGCGAGGCGAGGTCGGCGTGCGGCACCGCCTTGGTGACGCCCGCGCCGTTGACCAGGATGTCGGTCCGGCCGAAGTCCGCCTCGACATCGGCCGCGACCTTCTCGACCTGCGCCGTGCGGGCGATGTCGGCGACATAGGCGCGGTGGGCCTAACCCCGCCGCGCCGAGGCCCCCATCGAGGTCGGGGCCTGTCCCCGGGGCATCGCCGTCGATGGAGCCGATCCGATCCCCGGCGCGCAGACCGGCCTCCCGCGCCGGGCTGGCGGCGCGCACCACGCGCGTCACGGCGCCCTCTTGGCGCACGGAGAGTCCGATC
>CAYHRZ010000644.1:0-3022 GCA_964359125.1 uncultured Klebsiella sp.
CAATCACCCCATAAAGGAAAAAAACAATCAAAACAACCAGCGCCGCGCCGAGGGCCGGACGAAGAATAAGGACTCCCAAACTCTTTTGTTCGGGTGTCCCGCCATGCGGGGGGGGGGCCGCCCCCCCGGGGGGGGGGGCGGCCCGGGGGGGGGGGGGGGCGCCGGCGCCGCGCGCCAGCGCGGCGCCGGCGGCGGCGGGGCGCTGGGCCCGGCCGCGGCCGAGGCCGACGGCACCACGGCCATCGCCTGGGACGCCCCCGCCGCGACGTGGACGTGGACGCTGGAGGTGCAAGACGCCGACGGCGACCTAGCCAGCGACGCCCGCGACATCACCTACGCCCCCGCCTCGGCGGGGACCTGGGACCTCGGCGGGAACTGGGAGCGCTCGGCCATGGAGGACCGGGTGATGAGCTCTTCGGTGGGGGCTTGCGTGGCCGACGCGATCCTCCTGTCGACGACGCCCGGCAGCGTGTGGGACAGCGGCACCTGGACCCCCGCCTCGAGCGCCACCGAGGGCACAGCGGCCGGTCGCACCTGGGCGAGCTGGGACCAGGTGGGTGCGGTCGACTGTCATCTATTCCGGCTGACCGTGACCCTCCCCGCCTGCGGTTTCGACGCGGTGCGGCTCAGTTCGCCCTGGTTCGAGGGCGTGCCCATCAACGACAACCTCTACGTGGTGGTGGGCGGCACCACCGCCTGGTACGGCGGTACGAGCTACGGCGGCGCCTCGGGGACCGGCCCCGCCGAGGTGGACTACTGGATGGCGGGCACCATCGCCGACCTCGACCGTAGCTTGTTTGTCGAGGGGGAAAACGAGATCCTCGTCGTCACCGAGGAGTACGCGTCGTGGGGCGGCCTGGGCTACCTCGAGGCGTCGCTGGTGGAGTGAGGAGCGGGAGGTTCCAGGCGCTGGGCCACGGGTGGTCGCTGTGGTAGGATGTCGCATGCTGTTCGCCGCCGTGTTGTTCGCGCTGGGTTGTTCGCCGGGTTCGGAGGCGACCGGGGGCGAGTCCCCCCTGGGAGACACGGGCTCCCCGGGCGGCGCTGCGGTCGATGACGAGACGGGTCGCGACAGCGCAGTGAGTGACAGCGCGGGCAACGACAGCGGGCCGGGGGATCCCGTGGAGGACTGCCTGGATCTCGACACCGGCATTGCCGTCTTGGCCCTGTCTGGCAGTTGGCGAGTGCCGGGGGGTAGCTTCGAGGCCGCCGACCTGGGCCTCGCAGCCTACGGGATTTGCTCCGAGGTGTACCTGTGCGACCTCCGGGTCGACTACGCGGCCGTCCGGGCGGGCCAAGAGAACTGCCCGGACTGCGAGTGGTCGTTCGCGGTGACGCCGACGCCGCGGGCAACCGAGGGCGACTACTGTGACTGGCTCCATTCGCTCAGCGGCGGGACGACTATTTTTCAGGACTACAGCGCGTCTGAAGTGTGGTTTGGCGACGGTCGCCTGGATGGGCTCGGCACCAACCCAGCGTACGTGTACGTCTCGGCCGACGGGAGCGCCAGCTACTTCCTCGGCCAGACCTTCTTCGCGCACTACACCTACGCAGCTTACGATGGCTGGTACTTCCAGGCGTGGAACTTGCCAGACTACGGATACTACCAGGTTCAAGGCGACAGCGACGCGGCGACCTTTGCAAGGTTGGTCACGGTCGGCGGCAGCCGCGTGTACTACTACTACTACTGACGCGCGCCCGCTACCGCTACATCCCCGTCCCGCCGGAGCAGGCGCCGGACTCGCAGGTGAAGGTCTCGTCGTCGCCCAGGGAGGCGTAGCTGGCGATACCGCTGGCGTAGAGGTCGGAGCCGTCGTTGTCGTCGGCGCCGGTGCCCCAGTCGCAGCCGCTGGACTCGAAGCGGTAGCCGCTGCTCTCCCACCAGGCCCCGCCGCCCGCGCAACTGCCGGACGAGGTGGTGTTCGCCCAGGTGCCGTGGTCGCCGCCGCTGCTGCTGCACGACACGTCACCGCTGGCGACGTGGATGCCTGCGCCGTAGCAGCGGGGGCTGTAGATGACACCGTCCACGTAGGTGTCGTAGATGGCGCTGTCGACCAGGTCGAGGTCGCCGCTGACCACGTAGATTGCGCCGCCGTAGAACCAACCGTAACCGTAGACCCCGTAGCCGGAGAGGGTGGTGCCCTCGACGATGGTATCGACCAGCGAGACGTCGCCGGTGTCGACGTAGATTGCCCCACCGTAGAGCAGCGAGCCATTCACCGAGTAGCCACTGGCCACGTTGGACGAGAAACTCACGTTGTCGAGGGTTAGGTTGCCGTATTCAAGGTAGATGGCCGCGCCCGCGGAGGTGGGGACAGGCCAACTGGTGGACGCCGCCACGGTGTTGGCGTCAAACGCGCTGTCGACCACCTCGAGGTCCGCGCTGCTGAGCCGGATGCCCGCCCCGTAGGCGTAGTTGTAGTCGCTGTGGCTGTTGTCGTGGACGTACACGCGGTCGAGGAAAACGGTGGCGCCGGAAAGGGCGCCGGTGATGGCGGGGCCACCGCCGGTGAAGCTGAGCCCGGTGGCGGCGAACCACGTGACGCTGGTGTCGAGGCTCACGATCTCGTCGCCCAGGCCCTCGATGGTGGTGACGGCTTCGCCTCCCGGGCCCTCGAGTTCGAGGTCGGAGGCGGTGACCGTGATCTCCAGGGTGTAGGTGCCGGGGCAGAAGCTCAGGGTGCCCGCGTCGCTCCACGTGACGACGCCGCTGACGGTGCTGCTGACGTCGGTGCTCGTGCCCGAGGCGTCGGTAAACCACACGGTGTCGGTGAGCGCGCCGGTGCAGGGCTCGCAGAGGGTGGGGGCGCCGGTGCTCGCGTCGGCGTCGTCGCAGTCCTCGTCGGCGAGCACGCCGTCGGCGTCGGCGTCCACCGGACCGGTGTCGGGGACGGCGGTGTCGACGGGCGCGGCGGTGTCGGCGTGGGCGGGGCCGGTGTCGGCGGGGCCGGTGTCGGCGGTGTCGGTGTCGACGGGGGTGGTGCCGGTGGCGACAGGGCCGGTGTCGGCGGGGCCGGTGTCG
>CAYHRZ010000645.1:0-3017 GCA_964359125.1 uncultured Klebsiella sp.
GGGCGCCCGGGGGCGGCGGTCACCGGGTCGCTGGGTCTTGTCCGCGGCGGCGCGCTCCTGGCCATCGGCGACGACGACGGCACCATCCGGGTGATCCGCACCGAGACCGGCGACGTGGAGTTCGAGGAGGTCCGCGACGGGGCCCGCGGCCGCGTCCGGGCGATGCGCGGCGTGGCGGTGTCGCCGGAAGGTGGCCGGGTCGCGTCGATCGCGGTCGACGGCCTGCTCCGGATCTGGGACATCGCCAACGCGCGGCGGGAGGTGGCCTGGCAGGGCTTCGGCGGGCTGTCGGTGGAGTTCGACGCGCACGGCCAGCGCGTGCTCTGCCTCGACGCCGACGGGCAGCCACGCCTAGTGGACCTGGTCAGCCACCAGGGCGTGCCGATGGACCGGCTGCAAATGCCGGCGGACCGCGCGACCTTCTCCCTCGACGGTACGCTGGTGATCGCCGTGGGGGCCTCGGGGATCGCGCTGTTCCAGGTGGTCGACGGGCGGTTGGTCAACAGCTTCGCCACCAAGGGCGGCAGCGGCATCATGGGGCTGGTCCAGCGGCCCGACGGCAAGCAGATCGGCGCCATCTCCACCCGCTCCGTCCACATCTTCTCCATGCCGGACCTACGACCCATGGAGAGCGTGCGCCACGGGGCACCCGAGCCGTCGGGCGCCGCGTGGTGGGGGGCCGAGGGCCTGCGCGTGGGCGGGAGCGACGGCCTGGGCCACGGCGGCGGCTCCGGGGGCGTTGGGCCGGTCACGGCGGTGGGGGGTTTCGGCGACACCCGCCTCGCCGCGCACGGCAACCGCGTGTACGTGTGGGCCCAGAACCGGCGCGGCACCGGGTTCGACGCCGCGGGCGTGGTGCGCGAAGTCCACGTCGACCGCGACGGTCGCAACGTCCTGGTGGCACCTCGCGACGGCGCGCTCAAGCTCCACGACGCGCGCACGGGCAAGGTGGTGTTCGACGCCGGGCCGGAAACCAGCGGCGCCGCGCAGGTGGCCGTCGGCGGTTCGGTGGTCGCGGCGCTCATGCGCGGCGGCGGCCTGCGGTGGTGGGACCTCGGCCGGAACCGGGCCTGGGAGTTGGCCTGGCCCACGAGCATGGCGCTGTCCCACGGCGGCACCTGGCTGGCGCTGGTCACGCCGGGGGGCAAGATCAAGATTGTCGAGCCGGCCACCGGCAAAGACGCTGTCCCCTCCCCCACGCCCAGCGCCGACGTACCGGCCCGCCTCTGCACCTTCGTCAACCGTCGCCCCGATCTCCTCGTCCTCGACGCCGAGCACGTGCTCGCCCACTACGACCTGGCCCGCTCCGCGCGTGATGGGCAACCCGCCGAGGGTCGCGACGTGCTCCAGTTTGGCGCCGAGCCGGACCGGATCTGGGGCATCACCGGCGGGCAGTACGCCGCGATCCGCATCCCCGACGGCCCCACCTGCACCATCATGTTCGTCGACATCCGGGCGCAGTCGGTGGTGTCGGAACTGTCGGGACTCGACCCGCACGCCGAGGTCGACGCGGAGAACGGACTGGTGCTCGAACCGGGCCGCTCCGCCGCGCTGGTCGAGAAAGAGATGAGCGGCGCGGAGCGGCGGGTGATGCGCTCCTTGCCCGACGACCAGTGGGTGTGCTTCGGGCAGCGCGGCCTACTCGACAACAGCGAGCAAATGAGCGCCTCGCTGGGGCGGTAAGGACTCCGGACTAGGGGGAAAGCCCGAACAGCTCGCCCAGCTTCTGCCAGCCCTGTTTGACCACCTCCACCGCCTCGGCAGCCGGGTCGCAGGCCGCCTGCGGCACGGTGCCCGCGGTGAACCACTCCTCCCGCGTGGCCTCGCAGCTCGGGCAGGGTGGGGCGCCCGTGGCCACGCACACCTCCGCCCGCTCCAAGCCGTCCGGCGGGCCGCTCACGAGGTCGTCGAGGCCCAGGGCGTCGACGATGCGCGCCCACGCGGGCAGCGCAGCCACGCCACCGGTAACTTTCATGGACCGGGGCTTGTCGAATCCCACCCACACCACCACCGCGTGAGGGCCCGACACCCCCGCGAACCAGGCGTCGGCGTAGTCGTCGGTCGTCCCGGTCTTGCCTGCCGCCCCCTTGCCCACCCCGAGCCGGGTGGCCTGCGCGCCCGTGCCGTCGTCGATGACGCTCCGCATCACGTCGCGGGCAAGGAAGGTGGCCCGCGGCGAGTACCGGGTGGTCGACCGCGCGGGGACGGTCTCCGCCACGACGGACCCGCCGGAGCGCACCGCCCGGACCAGGTAGGGCGCGTGGTAGGCGCCGTCCGCCGCGAACACGGTGTAGGCGCCCGCCAGCGCGGCGGGCGTAGCGCCGAAGCCACCCAACGATGCCGAGGGGTAGGCCGTGGCGCGTTCTAGCCCAATGCTCCTGAGTCGCGACTGCAACGTCGGCAGGCCGACCCGTTCCGCCAGCAACACCGCCGGCACGTTTCGCGAGCGCGCGAGCGCGTCGCGGAGGGGAAGCGGCCCCACAAACTGGCCGTCGTAGTTGGCGGGCGCCCAGGTCTTGCCGTCGACCTCCCGCGTGATCGCGGCGTCGTCGAGGAGGGTGGCGGGCGAGAGCGCCGGGTCGGCCTCGAAGGCCGCGAGCGCGGTCAGCGGCTTGACTGTGGAGCCGATGGGCCGGGGGCTGTTGACCACCCGGTTGAAGGCGCTGTCGTGGTAGTCGCGACCGCCGACCATCGCCAGGACCGCCCCGTCGCGGGCCCGGACCACGACCGCCGCCACCTGCACGGCCTGCAGCGCGGGGGGGCGGGCGGCGAGGTCGACCAGACTCTCCGCCACCGCCGCCTCGGCCAAGCGCTGCACCGCCGGCTGGATGGTGGTCTGCACGGCCAGCGCGTCGCGAGCCACGCGGCCCTCCTGGCCACCTTCCGCCTCTTCCACGGCCAAGTCCACCGCCCACGGCGAGACGCGGCTGCCCGCGGGGGGATGGGTGAGCAGCGGCGTCGCCTTCCACGCTGTCGCGACGGACGGCTCGAGGAAGCCCACCTCGACCATCCGGTCG
>CAYHRZ010000646.1:0-3015 GCA_964359125.1 uncultured Klebsiella sp.
AGCCTGCGCATGCCGGACGCCTGGATCGGCGACGACGGCACCTGGCACCTCTGGTACGACGGCACCGACCCCACGGCCCACTACGGCCCCACCGGCTACGCCACCAGTCCCGACGGCTGGACCTGGACGAAGCAGGGGCAGATCCTCGACGCCGACAACGCGCTCCAGGGGCTCTCCGTGTGGCGCAGTCCCTACGGCCTGGTGTCGTTCCACAACAAGGACGACTACTTCCGCATGGCGACGGCGAGCGTGGACGACCCCGCCACCTGGACCGACGGCGGCGAGGTCCTCCGCAAGGGCTGGGCCTCCTGGAACGACGGCTACATCCAGGCACCGAGCGTGTGGGTGAGCGGCAGCACCTGGCGCATGTGGTTCAACGGCTACACCTACACCGACGCCACCGAGCGACTGGGCTACGCCGAGGCGGAGGCCCTTCCCGGCGGCTGGCTCGACGTGGGGCTGGCCTGCGACGGGCTCTCGCTCACGGCGACCGTCAACGGTGCCAGCATCACGGTCGACGCGCCCAGTTTCGAGCCCCTCCGGGTCGTCGCCATCGGCACCGCCGAGGTCGACGACGTGACCATCACCGGCGTGAAGCTGCCGGACGACAGCAGCACGGAGCCCCCGGAAGACACCGCCTCCGACACCGCCAGCGACAACGACACCGGCGACCGCTGGCCGGAGGGCGACACCGGCGACACCGGCACCACCGCCGCCGACGACGGCTGCGGCTGTGACAGCGGCCCCGGCACCGCGGGCCTGCTGGCGACCGGACTGGCCGCCCTCATCCGGCGACGTTCACGATAGCCGGCGCCATGGACCTCTCCCCAGCCCTCTCGGCGGTCACCGCCCGCCCCCGCGACGACGAGCCCCGCCTGGCCTTCGCCAACACCGTGGCGGCCAGCGAGCCGGCCACCGCGGCGTTCGTCCGCGCCCAGGTGGAGTTGTGCAAGCGGCGCCGCCAGAAACCGCGGCGCGACCGCAACGTGGAGCGCGGTGCGTCGGCCTGCGGCCTCCCCTCCCCCGCCCACGACGCCCGGGGACTGGACCGGGTGGCGACGATGTTGCGGGGAACGGTCCCCGACTGGGCCCAGCGACTGGCGTACTCCCGCGGCTTCGTGGAGCGCGCCACCGTCAACGCGGCCTGGTTCGCGGAGCGCGGCACCGACCTCGTCGCCCTGGCCCCGGTGATCGACATCACCGTTCACGACCCGCCCGACGACGCCACCGAGCTCTTCGACAGCCCGGCCTGGTCACAGGCCCGCTCGCTGCGCTTCAGTGGCCGCCCGCCCACCCTCGGGACGGTCCGCGCCCTCGTGGGCTCTCCCTACCTGTCGCGACTCGCCGTGCTCGACATCGCGCACGCCGAGTTGTCCCAGGAGGCGATCGAGTGGGTGGCCGGTGCTTCCACCCTGCGTGGCCTCCGGTACCTCCGTGCCCACGGCAACCACTTCCCCGACCCGAACCCCTCGCTCGACGAGCAAGACGGGCAGGTGTTCGGCGAGCGCCCCAGCGCGTTCGCGGCCCAGCTCCGCGCCCGCCTCGGCCCCCTGCGCTGGCTCGACGGCATCCCCCAGGAGAGCGAGCCGCACCCGGAGGCCCTCGGCTAGCTGCCCCCGTAGAACGCGAACAGCGCCCCGCCGTTGCCGCCGGTGACATTGGCGCCCGGGGCCCCCAGGACCACCTCCAGGAACCCGTCGCCGTCGAGGTCCGCCGTGAGCGCGCTCGCGCCGAGGTCGTCCTGGTTGTCGTAGGCGTAGAACGTGGCCGTCGCATCCGACGGCCCGCCCCCGGAGCTGACGGGCCCCCAGTAGAGGTAGGCCGCGCCTCCCTTCTCCGGGCCGCTGTCGTCGCCACGGGCACCCACGAGCAGCTCGTCGGCGCCATCGCCGTCGACGTCGCCCGCCCAGAGGCCGAGGCCGAAACGCTGCTGCCGGTCGTCGCCCCGGAACACCAGGTCGGCGTCGTCGAGCCCCGACGTACCGCCGGCACCAGGGCCGAGCACGACGTAGGCCGCGCCCGCGTACTGCTCGATGCTGGAGCTGTAGGCCCCGAGGATGACGTCGCCCAGGCCATCCCCGTTGACGTCGCCCAGGGCCAGGGCCTCCCCGGCGTAGTCGTTGCTGCCCTCGCCGAGGAACTTGGCGTCGGCCGCCGCGAGGTTGACGATCCCCCCCTGTCCCCCGTGCACGAGGTACGCGCCGCCCCCGGACGGCGCGCCACCCGAGGCGTAGGGCGCTGCCACGAGTACGTCGTTGATGCCGTCGCCATCGACGTCGCGACCGGCCGTGAGGTAGCGACCGGCGTAGGCACCGGACGACTCGCCCACGAGGATCGTGGCGGCCGTCGTGTCGATCACGCCCTCGCCCGGCGACAAGGGCCCCAGTTCGATGAACACCGCCCCCGCGTCGCGACCGCCGCGGTCGTCCTCGTAGGCCCCCACCAGCAAGTCGGCCTGTCCGTCGCCGTCGACGTCGGCGAGGTCTGAGCCGTGCCCCACCTCGGTGCTGGCGGTGCCGGTGCGGGTGACGTCGGCGTCGTCGACCGAGATGTCGCCGCCCAGCGGGCCGAAGAACACCCACTCGCGGCAGGTGCTGTCGGCGGCGCCGATGGCCACGTCGTCGATGCCATCCGCGTTGGTGTCGGCCACGGCGATGGAGCGCCCCATCCCGTCGATTCCCGAGCGGCTGCGGAGGCGGTCGCCGGCGTCGTCGAGCGACTTCATGCCCGTCACGGGGCCGTACACCACGTAGGCGCCGCCGGTGTTGCGGTCGGCGTAGAAGGTGGTGAGCGCCACGTCGTCGAAGCCGTCGCCGTTGACGTCGCCCGCGTCGATGTACTCGGCGGCGCCGAAGTTCGACTCCGGCGCGTAGGCCCAGGCCGCCTCCAGAGTGGCCTCGTAGGTGCCGTTGAACCACTCGTCGCCGGGGTGAGGGTCGGCGTCGCTGTCCGCGTCGGTATCGCTGTCGGCGTCGCTGTCGGCGTCGCTGTCGGCGTCGCTGTCGGCGTCGCTGT
>CAYHRZ010000647.1:0-3008 GCA_964359125.1 uncultured Klebsiella sp.
AGTCGCTCTCCTCGGCGCCGGGGTTGTAGGCGGCGTCCGCGTCGTCGCAGTCGCCACCCACGGTGGCGGTGCCCGCGGGCTGCGTGCAGTCGTACACCACGCTGGCGTCGTCGCCGTAGCCGTCGGCGTCGGCGTCGGCGTAGTAGGCGGTGGAGGTGGCGCCGTTGTCGACGCTGCCGTCGCAGTCGTTGTCGAGGCCGTCGCACAGGTCTTCCGCCCCGGGGTACACCGTGGCCTCCTGGTCGTCGCAGTCGTCGGCCACGTCGGCGTAGCCAGCCGGGCGCTCGCAGTAGCTCTCGGCGGTGCTGGGGTCGCCGTAGCCGTCGTGGTCGTAGTCCACGTAGTAGGTCTGCGGTTCGCCGACGCTGGCGTCCTCGTCGTTGCAGTCTTCGTCTTCACTGATGCCATCTTCGTCGCGGTCCGTGACAAACTTCGTCTCGCCGGTCTCGCGGCAGGCGAGGGCGAAGGCGAGGAGGGGAATCAGTCGCATGGGCTACCCGGGGGAGCGGGCAGTTTACACGCTTGGCGCCGGGTTGGGGTAACGGCCGGGGCAGAGGGCACGCGCCATCGTGAGTGGGTCGTGCGCCTCGCGCACCGGGGCGTGGGCGAAGGGCAGTAGCAGTTCGGTGACGAACTCGGGGGGTTCGCCGGTGACGACGAGGTGCCGGAGGAGCGCCGCGGCGACGGGGTACCAGCGCTCGTCCCACGGCACCTGGGTGCGCTTCGTGGGCGTGGCCCGGCGCTCGCGGATGAAGTTCACTTCTTCCGCGAGGATGCTCTCGAACAGCGCCAGCGGCACGCGCCCGTGGTGGACCTCCGCCCACAGCTCCCACCGGCTGCGCTCGGTTGTGGCCAGGTCGTCCATCACCCGCACGAAGACCGTTTCCCCGGCGGCGGTCTTCATCGTGGCGGGCAGCGCCACGCAGCCCCGGCCGCCGAGCCAGTCCGCGAGGTACTGCAACGCCTGGAAGACGTTGTAGCGCACCTCGTCGGGGTGGTGGTTGGGGATCGCGGACGCCTCGCCAAGCTCCGCCGCGAGCACCGCCCGGGCGTACCGCGGGTCGTCGGGCGCGAGGCCGGGGGCGTCGTCGGCGTGCACGAAGGCGAGCAGCTTGGCGACCTCGGCGTCGGGCACCACGGCGCGCACCAGCGCGTCGACGTCGGGACTGGCGGTGTCCTGCGCCCGGCGCCGCCAGGCCTCGCAGAGGGCAATGCCGAGGCGGACGAAGTCGGGGTGCGCCACCCAGAAGCCGTCGAGGCCGCGCTTGAGCTGGGTGGTGACGTCCTTGATGAAGCCGACTATCGACACGGTGTAGCTGTCGTCGTCGCCGTCGGTGGGCAAGACGCCGTACATGCCGCCGATCTTCAGCGCCCCAATCGCCGAGAGTTGGTCGACGAGGATCCGGTGCGACTCGCGGATGTGTCGGATGACGATGTTGGGATCGGCCTTCACCGGGATGCGGTAGCCGGGGTCGTTCTTGAACAGCCGCGCGGTGCTGGCGAGGAAGTCGTGCCAGCCGAGGCTGCCGCCCACGAACCAGGGGAAGAGGGCCTCGGCCATCTCGCGGATGCGGAAGATGGCGCGGGGGTTCTCGAACACCAGGAGCACGCGGATGGTGCCGTGGTCGATGCCTAGCCGCTGCTCGGTGGCGGACAACAGGGCGGCAATGTAGGCCGCTTCTTCCTCGTTTTCGAGCTTCGGGAGGTAGAAACACAGCGCCTCGGGACGGCCCGCGTGCGAGGCCGCGTGTTGCACCAGCTCCACCAGGTGCAGCGGCAGCGGCTCGCCCTCGAGCAGGTGGCTCCCGTCGGGCAGCGCGAGCCCCGCCACACGCTTGATCGGCCGCGCGAGGGCGTGGTCGGCGAGGACGTAGGACTTGCCGCTTGGCTCGTCGACCCGCAGGGTGCGGTCGAAGCAGGCCGCGAGGTTGTCGCTGGCGGCGAGCAGGTCGCGGGTGATCGGCGTCTTGCTGTCTTCGCTGTCGGCGCCCCAGCGGGGCACGGCGCCGCTGCCGTCGACGAGCTCGGCCACCAACGCAGGCTCGTCGGCGAGTTTCCTGTGTAGCGCGTTCATCGCGTTGATGGCCATCTTTGCGTTGTCGGGTGGGCCGAAGAGCGTCACCTGGGGGCCGGCCAACCAGGGGGGGATCGACACGCGGTGGTTGGCCGGCAAACTCCCCTCCTCCGCTTGCGGGCCCGGGGACGGATCCATCCTCCCCTCCCCCGCTTGCGGGGGAGGGGCCGGGGGAGGGGGCCGGAGTTCGCTCCCCCGCAGCGGCCCGATCACCACCCTGCCGAGCGCGTCGGTGGCCCCGATCACCGTGTCGTAGTCGGGGTCGGAGGGGTGCTTGCTTGCGTTCCGGGCCGCCGCCGCGAGGGTGTAGTCGTCGATGAACGCCCGGTCGATCTCCCGCTGGGCGAGCACCGCGGCCAGTTGCCCCCGGACGGCGTTGTACACGTCGACCACCGCGCCCAGCACCTCCGGGCTCTCGAGTGACGGAAACTCGGCCTGGAGGCCGGGAGCGACCCGCAGTCCCGCGACGCCCGGCACCGCCTCGGCGCGGGCGTCGAGGGTGTCGAGTAAGGGTCGCGACAGGAAGCGGTGGTAGGGAAGGGCGCCACTCACGGCAGCACGCCCACCCACCCCGCGAAGGTGGCGGTGGTCACGCCCGCCACCCGGGTGGTGAAGGGCAGGTGCAGGGTGCCGACGGTGTCGGTGGTGCGGTGGTAGTGGGGGGTTTCTTCGTCGGAACCCCGGACGTTGTGCGCCTCCACGCAGTCCATCGGCGAGATCGCCGGGTAGCCGGCGTCCTGGTAGTGGGTGTGGTCGTCGCCGTAGCAGTAGCGGTGCTCGATCCAGGTCTTGTTGGCCACGCCGAGGGCGTCGGCCACGGCGGCCATGTCCATCACCAGCGGTTCGCTCTGCTCGTCGCCGAGGATGTCCATGGCGTCGTCGTTGCCGAGCGGCCAGTAGCCGATCATGTCGGGAGCGATCACGCCACGAAGGT
>CAYHRZ010000648.1:0-3005 GCA_964359125.1 uncultured Klebsiella sp.
TGCCGCTCGTGGTCGTCTTGCCCGAGCCCTGGAGGCCGACCATCATGATCACCGCGGGCCTTGCGTCGAGGTCCAGCGTGTTGTCGACCGGGCCCATGAGGGCCTCGAGTTCGTCGTAACAGGACTTGATGAAGTGATCGGCAGGCGTGACGGCGAAGGGCGCGTTCTTCGCCTTGAGCGTGACCACCTGTCCCAGGGCGCGGGCCTTGACACCGTCGAGGAAGGTGCGGGCGACGTCGACGCTGACGTCGGCCTCCAGCAACGACGTGCGCACGTCGCGCAGGGCGTCGGCGATGTCGGACTCGGAGAGTTCTGTCTTGCCCTGGAGCTTGAGCCGGGCGTTGCGGAAACCGCGGGCGAGGGTATCGAACATGGGGCGCGCTGCTATCAAGCCCGGCGGTGGCGGGCCCCGTTACAATCCGCGGCCTCCCGCCGTCGGCCCCGCGGGGCTACGGGGAGCAGATGCTCATGGAAGAATCCAAGTTCCGCCAAGCGGTTGCTTCGGCCCTCTCCGCGCTGGCCGCCGACGTCGACCGCATCGAGAGCGACGACGTCGACTACAAGCTCAGCGACGGCGTATTCACGGTGGAGTTCGAGTCGGGGGGCGTGTTCGTGCTCTCGCAGCAGGTCCCGGTGCGCGAGTTGTGGCTCAGCGCCTTCTCGCGCGCCTGGCACTTCCGTTATGCCGACGGAGGTTGGACCGAGCGCGACGACGGAGAGCCCCTCGAAACCGTGCTGTCCGGCCTGTTCCAGCGGAAGCTCGGCATGGCCGTCACGATCCGCAACCCGGGCGGGGCGGCGTAGCTCAGTCGGTAGTCTCGCTCGGCGGCGTGTACTTCGTGTTGCGCGGTGGGCCGAACTGCCAGGCCAGGCCGAGGGTCGGGGAGGGGACGATGGGCACCACCAGCAGGCTCAGGCCCACGATGCCGACCTCCAGGTCGAAGCCCGCGGCGAGCACGACCTGGTCGCCGCTCTCGCCGACGGGCCAGGCCCAGGCCCAGCGTCCCGACACCCAGGCGCAGGGCCAGGTGATGACGATGACGCCGTCGCCGTTCTCGTCGTTCGCGGTCTCGCCCAGGTCGAAGGGGGCCGCCAGCGACAGCCCAATCGTCGAGCTGGCGACGTGCGTGCGCCGTTGTCGCGACGTCTGGATGTGGTACGACGCGCCGACGAAGGGCATGTCGTAGGGCAACAGGCCGAGCAGGTCGCCCTGGCCACCCTCGAGACCCACGCGGTGCGCCACGCGGATCTCGCCCTTCCCGTCGTTCTTGGTGCCGGGTTCGCGCAACCACAGCCCTGGTGTCAGGGCGTAGCTGGTGAGCGACACCTGGCCGCCGAGATCCACCACCTGCTCGTCGCTCACGGGGAGCCGGAGGTTGCCGCCGGCGGTGGGCCAGAACGCCGCCTCGCCGAAAACCGCGCCGGTGGGGGCCGCCTCGGGCGACAGCGGCGTGAAGGTGCCCATGGGCGCGTGGCCGGGGACGGTGACAGCGATGCAGCCGGGGGTGGAGAGCAGGGCAAAGGCGGCGAGTCGGGCGGCCCTCACGCGCGGTACCGGAGGGAAGTCTCGCCCAGCACGATCAGCTCACCCCCGAATAGGCGTCGTTCGGTCACCCGGTCGCCCTCCACCACGGTGCCGTTGAGCGAGCCGAGGTCCTTCACGTAGACCCTGCCGTCGCGCCGGAACAGCTCGCAGTGGTGTCGTGACAACTCGCCGTCGTGGTGCAGTTGCACGTCGTTGTCGCGACCACGGCCGATGCGACAGCGGTCGGTCACCGGGGCGTGCTCCTCGGCGTCGCCCGCGAACCACCACAGGCCGGGCTCGCCGTCCCGGGGTGGAACCGACGCCTGTCGAGACGGGGGTAGTACCCGGTGCGGGTTGGTCACCTCGTCGTCGAACCACCCGTCTTCGAGGACGCCGCTCGACTCGACCAGGAGCCGCGCGCGCACCTGCTCCTAGGCCGCGTGGGGCTCCACCGCCAGTGACTTCGCCACGGTCTCCAGCGCCTCGCGCTCGGGGGCCTCGATCTTGCCGAGGATGGGGCCGGCCGCCTCGGCCACCCGGCGGCAGAACTCAACCACGTCCTGGTCGTCGCGAGGTGCCGACTTCATCGACAGCGCCAGCAAGATGCCCGCCGCCGCCTCGATCCGCGCCCGGCTGGGCGCGAAGGCGAGCCAGTTGTCGAGCACCCGGCGGCCCTCGTCGCCCAGCGCCACCCGGCTGGAGGCGATCTCCAGGATGAGGTCCCGCTCCGCCGGCTGCACCGTGCCGTCGGCCCAGGCCACCCAGGCCACCGGCAAGAGCGCGATCACCTCGCGGCTGCTCGTGTCGATGCCCAGCGCCTGGAGCGCCCGCTTGATCTCGTCGTCGTTCATGTACGCCCCGTGCTCCCGAAACCGTGCTCGCCACGCTGTCCCGCCGCCTCAGGAAGTTGAGGGGTCGCGACCATCGTCGCCCGTGCCACCGACGCGAACACCACCTGCGCGATGCGGTCCCCGCGGTTGACGACGAAGGGCTCGTCGCCGTGGTTGACGAGGGGGATGCAGAGCTCGCCGCGGTAGTCGCTGTCGATGGTGCCCGGGCTGTTGATCAGCGTGATGCCGTGTTTCAGCGCCAGGCCCGAGCGCGGGCGCACCTGCGCCTCCCAGCCCTCGGGAATGGCCAAGACCAGTCCCGTGGGGACCAGGGCTCGTTTGCCCGGCATCAACGTGACAGGCGACGTGACCGCCGCGCGCACGTCGAGCCCCGCCGCGCCGGCCGAGGCCTGCGCGGGTAGCTCGAGCCCCTCGCCGTGGGGCAGCACGCGGACGGGGATGGAGAGCACGCCGTTAGCTATCTCCGGCGGTGCCCCGTTCCCACCCTCAGCTAGTCGTCGAGGGCTTCCTTCCGCGACAGGCGGATCTTGCCGGCGCGGTCGATGTCGATCACGCGCACCAGCACCTCGTCGCCCTCGTTCACCACGTCGGTGACCTTGTTGACGCGCTCCTTGGCGAGGTGGCTGATG
>CAYHRZ010000649.1:0-2950 GCA_964359125.1 uncultured Klebsiella sp.
CTTCGACGCGGTCGACGGCGACGGAGACCAGTGGGTCGACGCCGTCCGCGACGACCGGGTGCTCGTGGTGGGGGCCCCGGCCGACACGTCGGTAGACTGCGCGTCGTTGACGGTGAACGGCCAGGCGGCGACCTGCTGGCTGGTCGACGAGGAGGGGGTTGTCAGCCGCGTGCGAAAGGGCACCCCCTCGCTCTTTGCGGCCGTGGTCGACCCCGGGGAGGTGTGGATCGCGGCTGCTGGCGCCGAGGAAAACTACGTCGCGGACGGTGGTGACGTGGTTTTCGCCTACTACTTCTTCGGGAGCGACCCATGACACTCTTGCTCATCCTGGCTTGCGACCCCATGGTCACCGAGGTGACGATGAGCGGCCTGGTGCTCGACGCGCCGGCCAACGCCGGGAACGCCGTCGCCGACGCCATCGTGACCACGCTCAATGGCGGCGGCGTGCTGTTCGACGACACGACCACGGGCGACGACGGCGGCTTCTCCGTGCTCGTGCCCGCCGGCGCGCCGTTCTTCGTGGGCGTGGAGAAGGAAGGCTACGTGTCCACCTCCTTCTCCGGCACCGCCGGGGTCGCTGACTTCGACGCGGGCACGGGCTACCCCTGGCTCGCCACCACCGACTGGGTGGCCGAGCAGCGCGCCGCGTGGTCCGCCTGCGCCTCGTCGAGCGACGACGGCGTGCTGGTGGTCGGGCAGGCGCTCGCGGTGGTCACGGGCGGCAGCGACTACACGCAGTGGCCCCCGATGCCGAACGCGTCGGTCGTCGGCCGGGGCAGTGACGGCGTGGCGCACGAGGGCTGCTACGAGGACGACGATGGCCTGGCCGCCGCCAGTGCCACCGGCACCGGGAACACCGGCATGTACGCGGTATTTGGCCTGCCGGCGGGGGAGGTCGTCCTCGAGGTCACCGCGCCCCGCGGCAATGGCGAGGACGGCACGAGCCTCTTCCAGTTCGTGGCCTTCGAGGATGGGCTGGTGCCCGTCTTCCCCACCCCGCTCAGCCTCTAGCGCCGCCCGCGAGGCGGGCCCACCGCAAAAGTCGGCGTCGGGGCTTGCCTGCGGCGGCGCCGCGCACTAATCTCGGCGCGCTCGCACTGGGCCTTCGCCCGCTGCGTGGTCGCCTTGCCACCATTTCCCCGCGGAGTCTCTCATGGGCCAGATCACCAAGCCCGACGCCAACCCCATCGTCCTCGCCGCCTGCAACTGGTTCATCCCGGGTCTGGGCTACTTCTTGATGGGCCAAAAGAAGAAGTTCATGATCACCATCGGCATCATCATCGGCGTGGTGGTCCTGTCGGTGTGCACCTTCGGCCTGGGCAGCATCCTGTTCCTCATCAACTTCGTCTTCGTCTACGACGCCTACCTCCTGGGCCAGAAGCTCCAGGCTGGCCAGTCGATCGGCGAGAACGAGAACGGTCTCGACTTCCTCAACGCGATCTTCAAGGATTGATCGCGGCGGGTGGCCGCGCGCCGCGAGCCCGGAGTGCGCCTGAGCGCCTCCGGGTGAGCGCGTTTTTGCGCCACGCGGGGGGCTAGGCAGTGGCCACGCTGATTCCTCCGGCGGTCGGCGCCGCGAACTGCGTACACGCCTGGATCCTCCGCGGCCTCGTCGAGTGCGGCGTGCCGGATGTCACCCTCGGGGGCGCCGTCCCCGAGGCCGGGGCGGTCAACGCGGAGAACATCCGCCTCAACCGCGGGGTCGAGGGCATCTCGCTCTGTTTCCCCGGCTTCGAACCGGGCGAGGAGTGGGTCTACGCGCTCACGGTGGCGGGCGCGGCGTCGGCCGTCCACGTTCGATGTCGCGACACCCTGTTCTCGCAGTCCTACGCGGGCCTCCCGGTCGACGCGCTCGGCCCCCGCATCCTCGCCGACGTGCGGGCGCACAACGAGGCCTTCGTGCGGTGGCGAGCGGGTGGCGGCGTGGTGTCGGTGGCCGAGCAGCGCACCATCACCGAGGCCCGGGGCATCGAGTGCTCGCGGGACCTCGGCGACTTCCTGGAGCGCCGGTACCGCCAGGGACAAACCCTTTCCACCGGCCCGCAGGAAGGCTGGTGGATCGCGGGCATGTCGCGCAAGGCGCAGGGCGCGCAGATCGTCGCCGGCGTCGGCAACGACCCGACCTACCGCCTCAACGCGGAGAGCCCGATCCACGACCGGCCGGAGTACCGGCTCTACGCGGAGTCGCTCAAGACGCTGGGGACGGCGATGCTGGTGAGTGGCATCGGGGGCCTCATCGTGGCGGGCATCGGTTTCACGTGGGCCGGCTACAACGTGTTCTCCCAGCGCGTCGACGTGCTGGTACTCGACGCCTGGGAGGCCAACATCGGTCCGTTGCTGGTGTTCGTGGGGGGCATGACCTACGGCGTGGCGCAGGTGCTCGGCGGCCTGCGGTTGCGCGCCCTCAGGAACCTGTGGCTGGTGCGGGCCTGCGCGGGGGTGGGCCTGCTCCCGTGCGTGGGCACCTGCTGGCTGGTGGGGTTGCCGCTGGGCGGCTGGGTGCTCTGGAAGTTGATGGACGACAAGGCGCAGGCGATCTTCGGGCGGTAGCTGTCCCCGGGCGGCTGCGGCCCGGTGTTAGCTGCGGGCGCCATGTCCCGACCGACCAGCTTCCAGGACCTCATCCTCCGCCTGCAGAACTACTGGGCCGCCCAGGGCTGCGCGATCCTGCAGCCCTACGACAAGGAGATGGGGGCGGGCACCTTCCACTGGGC
Source organism: uncultured Klebsiella sp. (assembly GCA_964359125.1). Lineage (GTDB taxonomy): Bacteria > Myxococcota_A > UBA796 > UBA796 > SXON01 > SXON01. The sequence goes on from CAYHRZ010000649.1 coordinate 2,715, forward strand.
CACGCTGTTGCGGCCGCTGGGCCCGGACCCCTGGCGCTGCGCCTACGTGCAGCCCTGTCGTCGCCCCGCCGACGCCCGCTACGGCGAGAACCCCAACCGGCTGGGCCACTACTACCAGTTCCAGGTGCTGATCAAGCCCAGCCCGGAGAACATCCAGCAGCTCTACCTCGGTAGCCTCGAGGCCATCGGCATCGACTTGCGCGAGCACGACGTGCGCTTCGTGGAAGACGACTGGG
>CAYHRZ010000650.1:0-2948 GCA_964359125.1 uncultured Klebsiella sp.
GACGCGCTCGACGACGACCGCCCCGACGTCGACGACCTGGCCGCCGTCGCCGAAGCGGTGATGGCCGACCCGACCCTGCTCCGCAGCTTCGTGGGCTACGAGGTGCCCACGGAGTACTACACCATCACGCTCAGCGACGCGGAGATGGGCATCTCGAACGTGGATATCGAGAGCGGCAATGGCGAGATGCTGGTGGAAGTGGAGGTGGAAGACCTCTGGGTGGCTTTCGACATCGCCGGGGTGGACTGGTACGACTGGCTCGCCACGACCGGCGAGGCTGGCGCCACCACCGCCACGCTCTCGCTGGTGCTGGAGTTGGAGGCCGACGACGGCGAGGTCACCGCCACGCCCGTGTCGACCAGCGTGCGCCTTTCCGGCTTCTGGCTCACCGTCGACTGGTTCCCCGACTCCATGGAAGACGACCTCGCCGACTGGACCCAGGCCACCCTCGAAGAAACGGTAGCCGACGCGGTGACGGAGCAAATCGAGGCGCTGGTTGGAGAGTACCTGTCCGCCTTCGCCGCTGACTTCTCGTTCAGCGGTTTCGACATGCACCTGGCGCTGGCCTCGCTGCGCTGCGCCGAAGACGGCTTGCGGCTCACGCTCGACGCCTGGGTGGACTTCACGACGAAGATCGACATGCCGCGCGGTGCTGGATCCCTCCGCACCGACGGCGACGGCCCCGCCTTCCCGCTCACCACCACCGAACCGTTCGCGGCGGCGGCCGACGACGACCTGATCCACCAGTTGTTGTTCGCCTTCTGGGCGGGCGGCTCGACCAGCGGCATCGAGTTCGACGGCCTCACTCTCCAGGCCCTGGCCGGGGAAATCCCACCCCCGCTGGGGCCGGTTGAGTTGGCGCGCATCGACGTGAACCTCCCGGTCACCATCGGCAAGCCCACCTACGACGACATGGACCTGGACCTGTCCATCGGCGAGATGCGGCTGAAGATCACCCGGGAAGATGGCCAGAAGATCGACGCCAGCGTCAACCTGCGGACAGGCGCCACCGTCGGGATCGACGACGACGGTGAAGTCGGCATCGAGTTGGACCCGCGCCCCGCCTACATGACCATCGAGGTGGGCATGGAAGACACGCCCAAGGGGCTCGACCCGGGCGACATGGCCGCCCTGGTGCGCCTGAGCGTGCCGCCCCTGCTGGGGACGATCGCAAGCTTCATGCCGGATATTCCCGTTCCCGACATCCCACTGGACAGCTTCAGCGACAGCCTGCGCGGGCAGAGCCTCGGCATCGCCGACCCGGCGGTCCGGGTCGACGACGGCTGGCTGGTGATCGAGGGGGCCCTGGAGGAGCGGTAGGCGTCCTGGGCGCCGCCCGTCGCGCCTCCGGGGACTGGCCCCGGACTACGGGATGCTCACCGTCACCACGTCGAGCACCCGCGGCGACAGGTCGGTGTGGTCGTTGTTGACGAGCTCCACCCGCAGCTCGTGGGTGCCACTTCCGAGCCCCGACACGTCGAACTGGCCGTCGGTGTCGAAGTTGTAGTACGCGTCGTCGACGTAGAGGTGCAGGTGGCCCTCGTCGGTCACCGGCACGTCGCCCACGGCCTCAGACAGGGTGAAGTTCTCCACGCTCGACATCACGAAGAAGCTGTCGCCCAGGACTTCACCGTCGATCGGCGAGTCGATGGTCACGTCGGGCCGGTCGGCGCTCACGGTCATGGTGAGCCAGTCCCGCGCGGCCAACTCGGTGTGGTCGTTCTGGGCGAGGATGACCATGAACGTGTGCTCGCCGGCCGGCACGTGGGTGAGCCACGCGGTGCTGGCGGTGTCGTAGAGCAAGTACGTCCCGTCCATGTACACGTGGTAGTGCCCCTCGCCCTTGACATTGGCCCCGCCGACGGCGTCGGCGTTGAACGTGATGTTGGTCCCCGACACGTCGAGCGGCACCGTGGCCGAGTCCCAGTCCCCGGAGAACACCGAGGTGAGGTTGATGTCGGCCGCGTCGTCGGGGACGGTGACCGTCGTCTCCGCCGTCGCGGCGAGCGGCAGGTCGGTATGGTCGTTGTTCACCAACATCAAGCCCAGGGTGTGCTTGCCCGGGGAGAGGTGCAGGTACCAGGCGCTCTCGGCGCTGGTGCTGTAGTCGTAGTAGGCGCCGTCGAGCATGAGGTGCACGTGGCCCTCGGCGACGGCGGTCGCGCCGCCCACGTTGTCGACCACGGAGAAGTCCGAGACGCTGTACTGGATGTTGACCGCTGCGCTGTCGGGCTCGGTGCCCTCGGCGGGGGAGGTGATGCTGATGGCCGGGACCACCACACTGACGCCGACGCTGGCCGCGATGCCCAGTTCGTCGTGGCTGTTGTCGGCGAGGCGGAACTCCACGGTGTGCTCACCGGCGGGGAGCTGGGTCTCGTCGAGGGTGACGGTGGTCTCGGCGGTCGCCAGCACGTACTCGCCGTCGACGTGCACGTGGATGTGCCCCTTGCCTTCCTCGTCCGCGCCGCCGATGGCGTCGGGATCGAGCGCCAGCCCCGTGACCTCCACGGTGAAGGTGACGCCCGGGTAGCTGAGGCTACCGCTCGCGGGGCTGGTGATCGAGATGGTGTAGTCGACGGTGCCGGTGTCGCCCGTGTCGGCGGTGTCCGCCGTGTCGGTGTCGGTGTCAGTGTCGGTGTCGGTGTCCGTGTCGGTGTCGGTGTCCGTGTCGGTGTCGCCGCTACCGGTGTCCTTGTCCTGCGACTCGGGGCAGGCGACGAGGGCGAACAACGGCAGGAAGGAAAGGGCTGAAATGCGCATGACGGTTTCTCCGTGGAGGGTGTTGGGCGGTACGGGCGGCGCTCTAATCCGGATCGTCCGCGTGCGGAATCACACAAACCGGAAAGAAGGGTGTGTGCTGATCCACACGGCGGCGATAACCGTACGCCCCCCGACGGCCCGACTCCCGGGCCCGCCCGCATCTGGGCCCGCCCCGGGCCGGCGGCGGC
>CAYHRZ010000651.1:0-2936 GCA_964359125.1 uncultured Klebsiella sp.
GGACGACGGCGCCCCGGTGCGCCTCGACCTCAACGGACTGGGCTTGCGGGCCTTCGCGGAGGTGGATGGTCGCCAGGCGAGGGTGTTCTCCATCGCGATGGACGGCGAAGTGGGCGTGGACCTCTCCTTCGTCGACGGCGCTCTCGCACCCACGCTCCTGCTCGACGCCGACGCCTTGGGCATGCGCGAGGAGGAGCACGAGCTGTTGCCCGAGGGCTACGCCTCCGGCCTGGCCTCGCTCTTGCCCACGCTGCTCGAGGCGGCGCTCCCCGCAGACCTGCTCCCCAGTTTCTCGCTGCCCTCCTGGCAGGGCATCGGCGTGGAGCACATCTTCTTCGTGCCGGCTGGCGGGGATGCCTGGCTGGGGGCCTGGGTCGTGCTGGCGGTCGACGACGTGCAGCCACTGGAGGTGGCCGGCTGCGACGGCGGCTCCATCGGGTGCGACGGGGAGAGCAGCGTCGAGTTCGACGTGGAGTCGCTGCTGGGCTGCTCCGGCGACCAGGGCTGCGACGGCGCCGCTGGTTGTGACGGCGGTTGTTCGGGTGACACCGGGGGCTGCGCCACGCTCCCGGTACGCCCCTTCATGTTCGGGGCGGCGCTGGCGGTGGGCGTCTTGCGCCGCCGCCGCCCAGCGTCGTAGCCCTGCCGAGTCCTACAGCGAGGCTACGCGCGCGTCGATCTGGGCCGAGAGTTCCTTGACCGTGGCGTTGAAGTCGGCCATGCCGTCCGCCGGCAGGTTGCGACGAAGTGTCCCATGGTAGTCGACCGGGTCGACCACGCGCGAGCCCTTCTCGAGTTGGTAGTGCAGGTGGGGGCCGGTGGAGCGCCCGGTGTTGCCGGTCTTGCCGAGCAACTCGCCGGCCACCACCGATTGCCCGTCCTTCACCGCGTTCTCGTTGAGGTGGAGGAACTTGGCCAGCGTGCCGTCGTTGAACCGCACTTCCACGCAGTTGCCGTTGGCGGCGTGGTTCCAGTTCACCCGGGTGACCTTGCCCGCGCGCGGGGCCACGATCTCGGTGCCAATCGGCGTCTTGAAGTCCATGCCCTCGTGGGTGGGACGGTCGCGCAGCAGGCTGGAGATCTGCTCGTAGTCGGTGAGCGGGCCGTCGATCAGCCGCCGGGGCAGCTCCACACCGTCGCTCGACCAGTACGAGGGGAAACGGTCGCCTGCCGCCTGGTAACGGTACGCGTCGACCACCCGTTCCGCCGGGGTCCCGGGCTGCAGGTGCAGCCGGGCGGCGAGGACCAGCGGCTCGGCGCCGGTCTTGTCCTCGAACAACACCTCCACCACGTCGCCCTTGTGCAGGTCGCGGCGGAGGTCCACGTCCCACACGAAAAGTCGTGCGTACACCGCGGACAGCGCCGCAGGGGAGGTGGCTTCGGCGCCCTGGAAGGTGGCGGACAACGACGAGCTGACGACGCCGGAGAACACCCGGGTGCCGGCCTTCGTGGTGACACCTCGCGGCTCGGGCAGCGGCGCCACCAGCTCCGGGGGGACGGCCGCGTTCGAGACGCTCTCGGGCGCCTCGCCCACCGGCAACAGCGCCACGCTGGCCGTGACCCGCGCCGCCTCGGCTTCGGCCGTGGTCGCGACCACCGCGTCGTCCTCGTCCAGGCGGTTTGCGAGGGTGGCGTTGAGCACCAGACTGGTGCCGAGGAGGCCGTAGAGAAGCCACGGGCGACCGAGGGGCGGGTTCTTCAGGAAGTCGGGGAGCATGTGATACCTGCAGGGAGGGACAGCGGGGAGACAGCAGCGGGGGTTCGTACACGTTCACACGTTGGCTCTCGACGTGTCAAGACGAGGGTCGAAAAAAAGTTCATGTGTTGGATGAACGATCCAGGGCGGGGCGCCGACCTCAGCACGCGGATAGTACGAAACCCGCGTGCTCTTCTTCCTTCCGCTCGTGCTGGCCGGCCCCGGCGACATTGCGCCAGCGGCCCAGGAACTCGACGCAGCTGAGTCGCGACTCGACGCGCTCCTGTCAACGAGCGAGAGCGTGGCCGCGGCCACGCTCCGTCTCCAGGTGGCGTGGACGCAGGTTCCCGTGGTCAAGGGCGGCCCCTGTGCCGACCACGACCGGCTCTCTCTCGGCTGGAGGATCGAGCGCTTCGGCTCGGCGTGGCGTGAGTCGGCGCAGGCTTTGCGCGCGGAGTCCGACCGTCTGCAGGCGCTCCGCGCCGCCGCTACCGTGGCGCCGCTGCTCGATACCGCCCGGGCGGAGCGCATCGCGGGTAGCATGGCGGCCGCCAGGACTCAGGTGTCGCGTTTCCTCCAGGCCAGCGCGTGGCAGGTGGCCTACGTTCGCCCAGTGTTGTCGGCCTGTCCGCTGGCGGGGCCCGGGCTGTCCACCGGCGTGGTCGACGCAGCGGTCATCGCGCGCACCGACGCGGTGCGGCCGGTGGCGGTGATGGCGCGCGCGGCCGGCTTCGTTTGCCCGCAGGGTTCGCCGGCCGACGACGCCATCGTGCTCGTCAACGGGGGCGTGGCCTGTTGGGCGCCCGACGCCACCTGCACCTGCGAGCCCACCACCGTGTTCCCGGGCGCGGTGCTGGGGCCCCCGGTCGTCGAAGGCACGGCCGAGGGCGGTTAGCCGGGCCACCCCCCTCGGAGTTCCGTTGCCCCACGTCCACGGTGGTCGACTCGTCGCCGCCGCCTTCGCCCGCGAGGGGGTGAGCCACGTCTTCACCCTCTGCGGCGGCCACATCCAGCACATCTACGACGGCTGCCTGGACGTCGGCATTCGGGTCGTCGACCGGCGCCACGAGCAGAGCGCCGGTCACGCCGCCGAGGGGTGGGCCCGGGCCACCGGCAAACCAGGCGTTGCGCTGGTTACCGCGGGCCCCGGCGTCACCGACGCGGTCACGGCGGCCGCCAACGCCATGCGCGGCGGCGTGCCGATGATCCTGGTCGGCGGACAGGGTCCCCGCTTCTTCTC
>CAYHRZ010000652.1:0-2934 GCA_964359125.1 uncultured Klebsiella sp.
CGGGTGACCCCCACGAGGCCTGGAGGATCGGAGAGAGGGGGCTCGGTGATGCGACACGTGCCGCGGCCGCCCACCGTGAGCAGCTCGGCGAGGAGGTGGGCCCGGCGCCGGATCAGGGGCATCCGGAGCAGGTCGGCGAGCATCGTGGCGTCGTCGGCGGGGGTCAGGTGCGTGCTCAGCAGCACGCCACCGGGGCGCACCTGCGCGAGGGCCCAGCCGAGAACGCCGATTAGGAGCGGTTCGGGGAAGAGGTCGGCGAGCCCGTCGACGACGACCACGTCCTGGTCGGTCCAGAATTGCATTGAGCGCCCCATGGCCAACCGCGTGAGGTCCTCGGTCACCACCTGGCCGTCGACCCCAGAGGCGTCCAGGCCGATCACCGCCTCCGCCAAGCGAGCGCCCTCGGCACTGGCCTCGACACAGACCAACCGGAGGGGTCGATCCCCGCGCGAGGCCAGCAATCCGGCCAGCGACGCGGCCGCGCAGTTGACGGCGACCACCCTGACTTTCCCCCCCGATGGAAAGCTCGCGGCGGCGGTTTCCACCAGCGCATCTCGCCGCCAGCGGAGGGCCCGCGCGGTCGGCAGGCCAAGCAACGCGCTGTCGAGCGCTTCACCGAGCGTGGTCGCCCCCGAGGCTGCGCCGCCGCTGAGGTGTCGCATCAGGGCCGGGGAGGGGGGGGTGGCTTGCCGGCGCGCGATCATCGCCCTCGCCGCGGTGGAGGACCCGAGGGCGTCGCCCAGCGCCGTCCGCAGGGGCTCGCCCGCGCGCGAAGGACCGGCGGGGTCGGCTTGCTGGCAGTACCACCGGGACGTACGCTCCAGTGCTAGCTCGAGGATGCCGACACGGGCGTCGTGATCGGGGGCTGCAGCCGCAGCCGCGACGGCACCTCGGAGCGCGTGCTCGACGTGGGTCGAGTCGGACTCGCTGGCGGCGGGCGGGGCGAGCCTCGGCGCCGCCGGCGAGGCGAAGGCGCCGGCGATGGCCGACGTCGTCACGGTTCGGGCCCGGGCGATCACGCGCGCGGCGAGCGCGCGGTAAAAGGCGGATCCCAGCCGGGGCGTGCGCTCCAGCAGCGCGAGCAATTCGGCGCGCTGCCAGTGGGCGCAGGTCGACCGCTCCTTGGCTCGCACGTCGGAGGCGCGCGGGCCCCCGTCGATCAGTGTCATCTCGCCCACGGCGTCCCCCGCGGCGATGTCGGCGATCACCGTCTCGGGGACAGTCCGCCCGTCGACAGCGGCGAGACGGCCCGCGAGTACGACGTAGAGGTCGCCGCCGACGTCTCCCCTGCGGAACAGCGTCTCGCCCGGTGCGAGCGTGATGGTCCGCGCGGCGGACATCAGCAGGGCGCGCTCTGGCGCTGCCAGCGCGTGGAGGAAGTCCGTCGCACCGCCCGCGTGGACAGTCTCCGCCCCGCTCGGCTTCATCGTTTGCGGCGGGGGCTCAGAGGGTACCGAGTAGCGTCTCGGTGGCCGCCACGACCGCCTGCGCGTCGGTCACCGCGAGGGTTGGCTTGTTCGCGACGGATTGGAGCGTGCGAAGTGTCTCGACGACGGTGGACGTGGTGGGGCCGGCCTTCGACGCGCCCTCCCCTTCGAGGTACCCGAGGAAGTACTCCGCGACATAGGCCTTGCGTAGTAGCTTCTCGGCGGCTGCTGGGCTGTCGGCGGCGACGATCGCGGCAGCCACGAGGTTGGTCCCGGCCAACCAGGCACCCGCCTGGAGCAGCGGACCGGTGCGGTCCCCCGCTCCCCAGCCCTCTTCGACGATCATGCTGCTCGCCACGGCATCGAGTTCTTGCAGGAAATCCTCACGGGAGGCAGTGTCGTTTTGAATGTTCTGGATGAACGTGTCGATCGTGGCAAGCAACCCTTTCCCCGTGCCCAGCGTCGTCATGCCCACGCGGATGGAGCGGAGCTGGTCGAGGAAGAGCGGCTTGGGCGAGACCCGGCCCGCGAGCACGGTGTAGGACAGCACGACGCCTGTTCGGAGCGCCACCCGGTCCTTGTCGTCGACGTCGGTGGCGAAGGTGCGCGTGGGCACGAGGCCGGCCAGTCCTGCCGTGAGCCCAGCATCGCGCACTTCCTTCTCGAGTGCCAGGGGCGAGGGCGCGAGGACCTTGCCCTCGGAGGCCGAGGCCCCGGGCGTGGCGGGTGCCTCGGCGGGCTGCGCCACCGGAGTGGTCGTCGGCGGTGCAGGCGCGCTGGGCGCTGGCGACGAACACCCGACAATGCCGAGACTTGCGAATGCGATGAGGAGCAGCGAGCCACGCACGGTACACCGGGGAGGAGGCGCACAGGTATCCTGTCGTCCGGGCGCGCGAGTGGGGCGTAACGGGGCCGGGTCCCGCCCCTTGAGCTGGGTTGCCCTCGCGATGGACGCGGGGGCGCACCGAGGTTCACATGCTCCCATTCCTCTCGCTTCTCGCCTGCAACACCGACCTGAACGAACTGCTCGAGGCCCTGGAGGACCAGTCGTCCTCCGACGATGACCGCGACAGCGACGGCGACAACGATGCCGACCCGGCCGAGACGCAAGACGACATGGGCAACGAACTGGACGGCTGGCCTGTCGGGACCGACTCGGATCGCGTGGCCATCCTGCTCGCAGGGGAAGCCTTCTCGGGAACGCGAGTTTCGGTCGTCCCCGTCGAGGGCGGCGTCGAGGCCGAGGTCTCGACGCTCTCCTTGACGATGGCGATCCCCGGGAGCCTGTCGATCCCCGCCGTGTGTTGCGATGCGAACGGCGAGGATCTGAGCCTGGAGTTGCTGCCCTACCGGCTCACCGGGAACGCGACCGGCGAGGTGGACACCGCGGGCGACCTGGTGATCGACGGCCTACGCGACGCGTCGCGTGACGGGCTTCGGGTGATGCCCGAGCCGGAGGCGTTCTCCGCCCTCGCCGCCGTGCCCACGGCGCTGAGCGTGGGCAGTC
>CAYHRZ010000653.1:0-2927 GCA_964359125.1 uncultured Klebsiella sp.
CCGCCGCCGCGCCGGCGCAGGGCTTCACGAGGCCCCCGGACCTCGGCGCGACCGTGAAGATGACGGCTCTGCCGGACGAGCTGGCGAGCCAGTGGGACGAGGACATGGAGACCAACGTGAAGGTGACGGACCACGTCGACGACGAGGCCCGCGCGGCGTACGTTTCCGAGGCCTGGGTGAACGTGGACCCGTACATCTCGGAGTCGCTGATCGTGCACGTCACCGCCGGCCTCCAGCCGGTGGAATTCAACGACGGGCGGGTGGTGGGTCGCGACGACCTTCGACTGGACGCGCAGTTCCCGCTAGCGCTGCGCCTGCACCTCGGCGCGGCCCCGCTGAGCGCCGACGTCGTGGTGGGCGCTCGTCCGACCACGGAGCGCACCGACGACTGGGCCCCACCGTTCTGGGCCGCGCGCCTGGGTGCCGGCCGGGCCAGCGCCGCGAGCGCCTGGCAGGTGGACGCGGTGGCGGTGGGCGGCGAGATGATCAACCCCCCGGGTGTCACGTTGGGTGAGAGCGACCCCGACTACACCACCCTGGGGGTGTACGGCCGGGCCGACGTGGGCCGGGTGCGCGCGGTGCTCGACGGGTACGCCCAGCCCTTCCACGACGGCGGTACCGCCCTGCTCGGCGGCGGCCGGCTCGGTTGGGCCTTCGGGGGCGACGCGCGGGTGGTGCTCGGCGCCACCGTGGAGGGCAAGAGCGGCGCCGACGACTCGCCGGCATTCCAGCGCCCTTGGGGCGACGCGGAGGACGGCGTGGGGCCCTTGGCACGCTACCGCTCCATGGGGCAGGGCGACGGCGCCCTCGGTGCCGGGCTGTTCGCCGACGCGGTGGTGACCCCCGGCTTCCGCGTCGACACGGCGGTGTGGCATTACCGCGATGGAACCGGCGTTCCTTCGGGGGTTGAGTTCGACATGGACGCGCGCCTCTACTTCGGCCCGCTGGTGAACTTGCACCTGCGCTCTGGATTGTTCGGCGACGGTGAGAACCCTGTGCGCGCCGACACGGCGCTCACCCTCGATGTCCAGATCTAGTTTTCCCTTCGACGAGGAGGAGGCCGTCCGCGGCCCGGGCGAGCGCCTGCGTCGCACCACCCGTCGTGAGCAGGTAGCGCGCGGTCAGGCGAAGGACATCGATACCAGCAGGGCGACTGGCGCCGAAGTGGTGGAGATGGTGGGGCGCCGGGTGCGGGTGCGCCTGGCCGACGGCACGGAGGCGATCTTGCCGTCCCGTGGCGCGCAGGTGGCGGTGGCCGACCGTGCGCGCATCGTGGACGGGGTGATCGTCGCCACCGAGCCGCGCACGTCGACCCTGGAACGCACGGGTGACAGCGCGGGCGTGCGCCTGGTCGCGAGCAACGCCTCGCTCCTGGTGGCGGTGTGCGCCGCCACCGAGCCTCCGTTTCGGCCGGGTCTTGTCGACCGGATGCTCGTCGCGGCGGGCGCCGGCGGCATGGCGGCGATGGTGGTGCTCAACAAGTGCGACCTCGGCATGCCCGACGAGGTGTTGGAGTGGGTCGCAAGGTACGAGGCCCTCGGCTACGGCGTGGCCCTGGTGTCCGCCACCGATGGCCGCGGGATCGCGGAACTCTCGTCGCGACTGCGTGAACACACCTCGGTGCTGGTGGGTCACAGCGGCGTGGGCAAGAGCACGCTGGTGCGGGCGCTGGTGCCTGGCGCCGACGTGCGCGTGGGCGACATCGACCAGTGGGGGAGGGGACGCCACACCACGACGGCGGCGCAACTCTTCGCCCTCCCCGGCGGCGGCCGCATCATCGACGTGCCCGGCGTGCGCGAGTTCGGCGTGGGCCACGTGGAGCGCCGCGAGTTGCAGCGTCACTTCCCGGAGCTGCGGGAACTACCGTGCAAGTACCGGGATTGCCTGCACGACGGGGAAGACGGTTGCGTGGCCGACGAGGTGGTGAGTTGGCCCGAGCGGCTCGACAGCTACCGCAAGTTGCTGGGGGAGTGTTTGTAGGGAGCAGTCAGCAGTCAGCAGGCAGCAGTCAGCAGGCAGCGGTCAGCAGGCAGCGGTCAGCTTTCAGCGTTCAGCGTTCAGTGGTGGGGTTGACGGGCGGCCCGTTCTCGCGGACCGCGGTCACGATGGCCCCGTTGCGCGCACGTCTGACGCGTACACGCCCGAGCGTCATCCCTCGCGGGGCACACGGCGAGCGAGCGGTGTGCTGCCGTCGGTGCCCATGTTGGTGTTCGAATCCGGTTGACTCGACCATCGATGGAACGCCCGCTTCTCCGGTGTGGAGAGGCGGGCGTCTCTACATTGTTGGCTTCGGAGGCTGGGTTCGGGGGTTCGAGTCCCGCGAGCCCTCACCCGCTCACCGCCCGGTCCATAGGCCAGAACTCCCTAGGTCGAACGATGGGAATACCCCTCCAGGGGCTCAGCACCAGCAAGTCCTCGTCACCCGACACCAACACCTCGGCCGGAAACGCGAGGGCGAGGGCGAGCACCCGGTCGTCGTCGGGGTCGCGGCAGGCGGGCTCCTCCAGGGCGGGGGCAACCACTCGGATCGCGGTGCCTTCGAGGAGTGCGACCACCTCGGCGAGGCGCGCCTCGGGCACCCTGAACTTGTCGCGGAGGACGCGGACGACCTCGCTCTGGAGGTTGTCATCGATGCCGTACTCATGGACAGCGAGCACCCGGGCGAACAACTCTGCACACGCGCCGCGCGTGGCGAGGGCGGCGACGAGCACGTTGGCGTCGAGCACGACCTTCAAGACATCGACCGGAACACGTCCTCGTCGGTGAGCACCCCGGCAGCCTCGGCGTAGGGGATCACCGACTCGCGAACCTTTTGAAACTGTCGCAACGCGAGGTACCGGCGCACGGCTTCGCGGACGACCTCGCTGCGCGACGTGCCCTCCTCGTCGGCGACGAGGTCGAGGCGAGCGGTGAGCTCTGCGGGGAGG
>CAYHRZ010000654.1:0-2921 GCA_964359125.1 uncultured Klebsiella sp.
AGGATCATCTGCAAGCGAGGGTCCGGCACCGGCACGATGCCCACGTTGGGCTCGATCGTGCAGAAGGGGAAGTTCGCCGCGGGCGCGCCGGCGGCGGTGAGGGCGTTGAAGAGCGTGCTCTTGCCCACGTTGGGAAGACCGACGATGCCAGCTTGGACGGCCATGGAGCGCTCCGAGAGGGCGCGCGGCTAACGCCCGGCGACGGCCCGCGCCCGGTGCGCCGTCACCGGTTCGCCTCGCGCGCGGCCGCTCAGCGCCGCGTGGCGAGCAAGTCGAGCCGGACCTCGCAGGGGTCCGCGTCGAACACCGGGCAGAGACCCTCGCTCCCTCGGGGATCCGAGATCTCGATGAGCGACTGCCCGTCGACGTTGTCGGCGTCGGCGGGCAGCAGGTCCGCGTCGACCGTCATGGTCACCACGCAGTCGCCGTACTTCACCGCGTCGAGCTGCACAGCCTCCATCACCGACCCGCGGATCGCGAACCAACCGTCGCCGCCGTCTTCCACGGTGACCGGCATCCCGACGAAGGGATCGCGGAAGTCGACGTCGTAGCTCGTCGGTAATTCGGTGTAGCTGGGGATGTAGATCGGGTACTCGAACTCGTGGGGGGTGTCGACGCCCTCGGGCATGAACAGCGCCTCCATCGCGCCGCCGAGGCACTCGTCCAGGGCGTTGAGCGTGAAGAAGTCGAAGTCGCCCCCCTCGAACGACGCGGCCACCTCGTTGTCGGAGGCACAGGCGAGGAGGAACACCAGCAACATCCCGTGTAGCTTATCGCAGTCCCGCGACCGGCGGTCGATCGCGTTCAACCGCGCCGGGCGAGCAGGGCCCGCAACGACCCCCGGTCGACCTTGGCGTTGTGCCGGGGATCCACCGGCACCCTGTCGACCCGGAGCACCCGGTCCACCCCGGTGGCGCGGCGCACCTCCGCGTCGGCCTGGTCCCCCTCGTACACCAGGAGCGGGCCCCGGTGATCCACCAGCGCCGCCCTCCGCACGCCCGGCACCCGCTCGGCGCGGATCTCCACGGGGAAAGGGTGTACCTCGCCCACCATGTCGGCCACCCGGCCGACCAGCCACAGGCGCCCGCGGTCGTCGAGACGACCGGTGTCGCCCGTACGGTGCCACGTCCTACCACCGCCGACGATCTTGTTGGCCGCGTCGGCCTCCGGGTCCTCCCAGTAGCGCTCGTTGACGTGCGCCCCCGCGACAACGATCTCGCCCACCTCGGTGGCCTCGAGCGTACCCGGCCGGACCACGCGCACCGTGACCTCCGGCACCGGCGTGCCCACCAGCGCGCCGAGTCCCTCCGCCTCCCCCCGCTCGAGGTCGTCCAACGACGCCCGGGCGTCGAGCGCGGCGATGGGCTCCGCCTCGGTGCTGCCGTAGACCACCTCCACCCTCGCGGCGGGGAAGGCCCGGCCGAGGTCGCGGGCCAGCGCCGCCGACACCCGAGCGCCCCCGGTGAAACACGCCCGCAGCCCGCGATACGTATCACCATGTTTCAGCAACGCGGCCGCGAGTGGCCCCAGGAAGGCCGGCGACGCCGTGACCGTCGTGACCCCAAGCCGCCGCACCTGGGGGACAACCCGTCCCGGGTCCACCGAGGCCGGGCGGCGTAGGTTGCAGTCGGGAAACACCACCGTGGCGCCGCTGGCGAGGGACGACAACGCGAACACCGGCAGGGTGGCGAGGTCCACGTCGTCGGGCCCCAGCCGCAGGTGGCTCGACAACACCTCGTGCTGGGCGGACAAGAAGGCGTGGGACCGGGCCACCGCCTTCGGGCGACCGGTGGAGCCGGTGGTGAACGTGATCAGCGCCGGCGTGGACGCGTCGAAGCCCTGGGGCGGCGCGCCGCCCTCCACGCTCGACAGCGCCCGGCCGGGCCAGCCGCCCAGGTACACCCGCCCCCCGCGGAGTTCCGGGAAGAACAGTCGCATCGCCTGTGCCCACCAGGGGCCCACCACGCCGCGGACGCCCACCCGGGCGAGGGTCGCGCGGACCCGCCGGTAGCCCGCCGAGGGATCCACCAGCACCCCCGTACCACCGGCGGCAAACAAGCCGATCACCACGTTGTACAGGTCGATGCCTACGGGTTGCACCAGCAATACCCGACCACCGACCCCCAGTTCCCGCGCGAAGTACCCGCCCAGCCGAGACGTATCGCGTCGTAAGTCGTTGAACGACGACACACGCCCAGACGGTTCGATGAGCGCGGGACGATCCCCCTCCCCGAGCAAGTGATACAAGTTCATGTATCAGAGCCGCTTGTGGTAGAGGGCGTAGCGCCGTATCACCCGGCTGCCCTCCCCCCCGAAGACCGTGCTCACGGCCGCCTCGTGCATCAGGTGGTGTACCGCCCCCTGGAGACCGTCGCCGCGCGCCTGCCGGTGCATGGCGGCCACCATCGGCCACGAGAGCCCTCGGCCGTGGGCCTCCCGGTGGAGGGCGAGTGTCTTGGCGATCACCACGCTACCCGCCACGAAGGTGAAGAAATAGCCTTGCATCACGCCTTGCGGGTCGTCGAGGGCCCACACCCAGCGGGGATCCACCCGGTGGCGGAAAGGCTCGTACAGCGCCCGGAACACCGCCAACGGCACCGGGGCGTAGCGCCAGGCCGAGGCGAAAGCGGAGAGCGTGACCCGGTGCATGGCGGCGATCTCCTCGTCGAAGCGCGCGACGTCCACGTTGCGCAGCGTCCACCCCGCCGGCAGCGAGGTTGCCCGGCACACGCGCTCCGAGTTCGGTACCAGGACCGACACGTAGCGGGCGTCCTCGCGGTAGCCGGCCGCCCGCCAAGGCTCGACGGCCACCGACGGCTCCAGCGGCAAGGGCGTCTCGCCGCCCGTGACACAGCGATACGGGAAGAATGTATTGCCGTCCATCGGGCCGACGGCCTCGCCACACCCCAGCGTACGCAGCC
>CAYHRZ010000655.1:0-2919 GCA_964359125.1 uncultured Klebsiella sp.
AGGGCGACCTCCAGTTGCCGCGGCCAGGCCTCCTCGGCGGAGGTCGTGCCCCAGGTCATCGAGTCGCCGAGCACGGCGATCCGGCGGGTGCCAGCGGGCTTGGCCTCGGCGAGTTCGCGCTCGTGAAAGCCCCTGCTGTTGGCCCCGTAGGTCCCGGGTCGGGTGCGGTACCCGCGCGCCCCGCCGACGATCTCCGTACCCCCCTCGTGGAGGCGAGCCAGTCCCTCCACGCCGGAGCCGGCGACCACCAGCGCGACCAGTGAGAGGGTGAGACGGCGCACAGGGCCACCCTACCGCCTCCGCGCCCTCGCCACACCACCCGTCGTGCTAGCCACCGGGACCTTGCGCCTGCCCCCGCTCCTCGCGCTGCTCGCGGTGCAAGTGCTCTTCGGCCTGCACCCCGTCGTGTCGAAGCTCGCGTTCCCAGCCTTCGGGCCGGGCGGCGTGAGCGCGGCGCGCGCCGTGGGGGCAGCGGTGGTGTTCTGGCTGGCCGCGCGCGTGGCCGGCGAACCTCCCGTCCCCCGAGAACTCTGGCCACGGCTGGCACTGGCGTCGCTGCTGGGCGTCGTGAGCAATCAATTGCTCTTCATGTACGGGCTCGCGCTGACGAGCGCGACGCACGCCACGCTGATCATCGCCACCATCCCCGTCGCGACGCTGGCGATCGCGATCTTGTCACGACGAGAAGCACTTCGTTGGCACCGCGCCGTCGGCATCGGGATGGCCCTGGTCGGCGCGGGCCTGGTGCTCGCCGAGCGGGGCACCACGGGGCCGGGCGGCCTGCTCGGCGACCTGATGGTGGCCAGCAACGCGGTGGCCTACGCGGCGTACTTGGTGCTCAGCCGCGACTTGCTCCAACGGGTGTCGCCCTTGTCGCTGGCGGCGTGGCTGTTCGGCCTCGGCGCCCCGGTGGTACTCGCGTTCACCGGCCTGCCGCCGGTGGCGGGGCACCCCCCCGAGGCCTGGTGGGCGCTCGGCTTCGTGGTCCTCGGCCCCACTATCGGGACCTACTTCCTCAACCTCTTCGCGCTGCGCGACGTGCCCGCAAGCGTGGTGGCGGTGTTCATTTGCCTGCAACCGCTGGTGACGGGGGCGTTCGCGGCGCGGTGGCTGGGCGAGGCGATCACGCCGACCACCGCAGGGGCCGCGATCCTCACCCTCGCCGGCGTCGTCCTCGCCACCCGGCCTGCGCGAGCGTGAAATGGGGCGGAGCGACCGGCACCCTGCGTGCTCCATCCTGGGAGCAACGGCCACCGGAGGAGAACCTGTCGCTCCGCCCTCCACCAGTGTGACCCAGGATCGGGCGGATCATTCCGTCTCGGAAAGTCTCATTATGAGCAGGGGCTCCAGGGCGTAGTCGCCGTCGGGGGGCGGGTCGCCCGCCAAGACGCCACCGCCGGCCTCGGCGTAGCCGAAGCCGAAGGGCGCACCACCGTCGGCCACCACCCAGGCCCCCCAGAGCATGTCGGCCTCGCCGTCGCGGTCCACCGTGCCCAGGCGAGCGCGGACCTCGGGGTCGAGCTCCCCGATGCCCAGGCCCAGCGTGGCCGGGAGCACCGGGTCGCCCTCGCACCCGGTGTCGGCGGGGACGGTGAGCGTCCAGTAGGCGTAGATGCTGCTCGTGGGCGGCTCTGCGGCCGCCAGCGAGGTGGCGTCGAGCGCGGCGCAGTCCAGCCGCTCCGTGCTGCTGCTGGCCAGGACGAACCAGACGCTGCCGCCATCGGCGACGGCCTCGCCACCACGGACCGGCAGCGTCGCCGCCACGGAGAACGCGGCGGCCTCGAAGGCCTCGTTGGTGTCGTCCGCGTCGGCGTCGGCGTCCGCGTCGCCGCCATCGCTGCTGGCGGTGTCGCTCGAGCCACTGCCATCTTTCGTGCTGGCCACGTCGAACTCGGCACAGGCGGCGACGGCGAGAAGGAGGACTAGGCGCATGGAACTTCCCCGGGGGCGCGTTCGCGTCCCTGACCCGCCCCTAGTGTAGCCACCGGCGCCACCGCCCACCACCGCGACACCGGCGTCGTGGTTGGTCGCTAGGGCAGCGACCAGGCCACCGCCGGCCAGAGGGTGTACACCTGGTCCACGGCGAAGCCGCCCAGCGCCTCTTCGCCCTGGTCGAGCGCTTCTGGGTAGGCCCAGCCGAGGGACGAAAGCTCGTCACCGCTCCAGGCCACGAACCAGCCGAAGCTGTCGCCCGGGTGCGGGTCCTGTGTTTCCAGGGCCTCGGGTACGTCGGCGATCGCGTACACGTCGGGTCCGAGGTACGCCTCGCTCTCGGCCTCGGCGCCCTCGCAGTCCGTGCCCAACTCCGCGACCTCGATGGCGTAGGCCACGCGGCAGTCCGCGCAGTCCGCCAGCGTGGTGACCACGCCGGTCACCGTCTGCGCGCGGGAGCAGACGTAGCCCCCTTCCCCCGCCTCGGGGGACCAGCGCTCGTCGAAGAAAGCCCACGTCTGGGTGCCGGTGAAGCCGGTGGTGGTGGGGAGGATGGAGGCGTGCTGCACCGCCCAGCTCACCTCGCCGCCGGCACAACCGAGCAGGATCAACAACATCGGCGCCGGCTAACCGCGTCACGCGGCGTTGGCCGCCTACAGCACGTAGAAGGCACCCATCACCAGCCCGCCGGACTGGTAGCCGGGCGAGCCGACGAGCAGGTCGTCGAGGCCGTCCCCATCGACGTCGCCCCCGCGGAGCAGGTAGCTCCCGGTCTCGTCGTCCTCGACCTCGCCCAGGTAGCGAGCGTCGGCGTCGGTGGTGGACAACGTGCCCGTGGGTACGCCGCTGAACCGGAAGACAGCCCCTGCCTCGGTCGCCGTGGCGTCGTTCCCTGGCGCACCCAGGAACAGCCCGGCCGACCCGCTGCCTTCTTTGTCGACCATGGCGACGGCCTGCCCGAGGGCGTCGTCGGCCGCCTCGCCCCGG
>CAYHRZ010000656.1:0-2877 GCA_964359125.1 uncultured Klebsiella sp.
GGCGCTGGCGCCGTCGCCCTGGCCGATCCAGGCGGCCGCCGCGAGCGCCTCGTCCCACCGCCCGAGTTGCTCCAGGGCCAACGCCACGCCCAGTCGCGGCGCGACCTCGCCACCCCCGAGAGCCTCGGCCTCCTCGTAGAACGCGAGCGCCACCTCGGGCTGGTCGTGTTCCATGTAGAGCCCGGCCAGGCCGGTGAGCGACCACACTTCGGGGTGGAGTTCGAAAGCCTGCCGCCATGCCTCGAAGGCCTCGCGGCGCAAGCCGGCCGCCGCCGAGACGCCCGCCGAGTGCCGCCACGCCGCCGCCAAGACCCGGGGTCGCTCCTGGTCGGCCACGAGGTCGATGCCCGCCGGGTAGGCCTCGGCGACGCGCGCCCGGGCGGCCTCCGCGCGACCCAGCCGGACGAGGCAGTTCGCCTCCCCGATCACCACCCAGGGCTCCGTAGGATCCAACCGCGCCGCCTCGCGGTAGCCCTCGACGGCCTCCTCGCACTGTCCCAGCGCGGCGAGAGCGTCGGCGAGACCGTGCAGGAACTCGGGCTCCTCGGGCCACTGCTCCACCAGTTGGCGCCAGAGGGCCGCCGCCAGCTCCACGTCGCCGGACCGCTGCGCGGCACGGGCATCGCGGGCCCGGATGGCGTTCTCGATCGTGACCTTCAGCAACGCCACCTGTTTGTCCTTGGTGCGGGTGGAGGCGAGGATCTGCAGGGCCTCCTCCTCCCGCCCAAGTTGCACCAGCAGCCGCACCGAGGCCATGACCAGCTGCGGGTCGTCGGGGGACAGCGCGCGCTGCGCGTCGTACAGGGCCAGCGCCCCGGCGTACTGCTGGGACTGCCACAAGAGCCCCGCTGCGCCCAGGCTCGTGTCGCGACCCGGTTCCACCATGGCCATCGACGCGACGTAGGCGTCCAGCGCGTCATCGACCAGGGCTCGCTTCTTCTGGTCCTCGGCGTGCAACGCGAGGAACGAGGCGGCAGACTTGATACAATTGGCGCGGACGGATGGGTCCGCGGTGGCGGCGGCCGCCGTGAGGTAGCGTCGCGCCGCGCTCGACGGCGTGCCCGTGGCCAGCGCCGCCAGCGAGTAGACGCCCAGCGCGTCGAGATCGAGCGGGTCGATGTCGAGCACGGTCCCCAGCGCCGGGAGCGCCTCGGCGGCTCGGGACTGGTCCAGCACGTACTTTCCCCACTCGCGGGCGATGAACGGGTCGCCCGGCCAGGCGCGCCACGCGGCCTCGAGCGCGGGGGCGTCGTCGCCCTTGCCCCGACTCTCCCAGGCCGCCTTGAACCGGGCGGCGGCCAGCAACTGCTGCTCGCGTTCGGCGTCGAGCACGTCGAGGGCCAGAGCCTCCTTGTAGCGGCGCAGGCTCACGTAGGCGTCGGCCAGGGATCGATCCAGCGTCGCGCTGCCACCCACCACGCGGCGGAGCTTGAGCAACACGGCGGTCGCGTCGGCGGGGCGGCCCTGCGCCCGGTAGATCTCCGCCAGGCGCAGGCCGGCCTCGCCGAGCGGCGCGGCGGCGAGAATGCGCGAGGCCATGACGAGGTAGCCGCTCGACGCCAGCGCCTCCGCGCGGGCGAGGGCGCCCCCGGTGCTCACGGCCTCGGCGGCACCGGGCGGCCCGCCCGGCTTCGCGGCCAGCAGTTCCCGGGCCACGTCGAGGCGGTCCGCAGCGAGCGCCGCGAGGACCTGGCCGTCGTGCTGCCCGTCTTCTCCCACCGCCCGGTCGAAAGCGGCGCGGGCGCGGTCGGCCTCGCCCACCCGTAGCCAGGCCCGCCCCAGGCTGCGCTGGAAGGCGGGCGAGGCCGACGAAGCCAGCGTGTCCATACCTGCCAGCCCGCGGGACTTCGTGGTGGCCACGAGGGCCTGGGCCTCCGCCTGGCGGAGCGCGACCATTTCCCGCGACGGCAGTGCCGGGTCGACGAGGAGGTCCGCGTACACGCGCGCCCAGCCCGGGCGACCGTCCAGGGGGGCCACGAAGGCGGCGAGCGCGGCACGGGCCTCCGCACCGGCCGTGGGGTGCGTGCCGAGCAGCCGAAGGGCCTCGATCCCCGCTTCCTCCCAGCCACGCCGGGCGAGCAGTGAGCGGGCGTGCTCCAGCCGCGCCGTACCGTCGAGCGGCGAGGCTACGACCCCGCGGACAGCCGGGGGCAACTCCGCGAGCGCCAATGGGAAAAGGGCGAGGACAAGGGCTAGAATCACGCCGGTTTTTCCTCGGTTTGCCAGAGCGCCAGCCCCAACCAGATCCAGTTCTGGCCGTAGTAGTCGGTGGGATCGCCCCACCCGTGCGCCGCGCGGAGCGGCACGAGGGTGTCCCGCCACTCCGCCAGTGCCGCCGCCGGTCGACGACTCGCCCACGCGGGCAACAACGCTCCCGACATGCCGGGGTAGGCCCAGTCGGTCTGGGCCCGGCCCTCGGCGTCGATCCGGGAGGGGATGCGCACCGGGTCCTCTGCGCGCGTCAAGAGCGCCACGAAGGGGCGGAGCAGGGCCCGGGCGCGCCGGTCGCCGTACCAGGCGGCCTCCGCCGCGAGGGTCCAACCCACCCGGAAGGCCTCGAAGGCGAAGTCGTCGTGCCGGGGGTCGACCGGCGCCACGCGCGCGCCCGTGGCCCGGTCGAAGTAGCACCAGTCGCGAGGGAGGCCCGTGCTACCGCGGCAGGTGTGCAGGCGCCGGTAGGCGGGGCCCACGAGCGAGTTCCAGTCTCGGTCCGGGTCGAACTCCGCGAACGTCCGCCACGCGAACGGCAACTGGTAGGAGGGGTTGAAGACCACGGGGTCGCGCCCGCGCGCCCAGGGGCCGGGCAGGAGGAGGCGGTCGCCGTCGACCACCTCCGTTTCCTGTTCCCAGATCGCGGCGAGCAGACCCCTCGCCGCC